>JAAZPN010000262.1 GCA_012797215.1 Chloroflexota bacterium
CCAGCGTGTGGCCGCCGCGGTGCACATTGCTGTTTACCAACGCGTAATAATCGCGTAACGCATCGATGACAACCTGCGGTTTTTGGGTGGTAGCCGCGTTGTCCAGATAAACCAACGGATGGTCGTTAATCCGGGTGGAGAGGATGGGGAAATCTGCGCGTGCTTCAGAAATTGATTTGGACATGCCTGCCTCCGTATATTTCAGACCCATTGTACCATCACAGGGAAAGCTCCTGACGGCGTGTTGCATGTGCGGGGGCGTGTACAAATTGCCAGGCCGCTGCAAAGGGGGATGCGATACAATTGTTAACATACGGGGACCCAAAAGCGCTGCCGCCTTTCCGCGCGGCGTTTAGCTGCCCGTACTGGAGGACGCATGCCTGAAAAAATTTTGGTTGTCGATGATGAAATCTCCCTGCAGGAAACCCTCGCCTATAACCTCTCCAGAGAAGGTTACCAGGTGGAAGTTGCTGGCGATGGCAACCAGGCGCTTCATCTGGCGCGCACTTCCAAGCCTGATTTGGTAATTTTGGATGTGATGCTGCCGGGGCTGGACGGGTTTGAGGTTTGCCGAATTCTGCGCCAGGAAGCCAACATCCCTGTTCTGATGCTTACCGCGCGCGATGACGAAATTGACCGGGTGGTCGGTCTGGAGGTAGGCGCGGATGATTATCTGGCTAAGCCATTCAGCATGCGCGAACTGATAGCCAGGGTCAAAGCCCTGCTGCGGCGCGTGCGTCTCGTCCGTGAGGATGTGGCTACCGAAAAACAAGAAGCGGAGCAACCCAAGCTGGTTGCTTTTGGGAATTTGGTCTTTGACCTTACGCGTCGGGAAGTGAAACTGGACGATAAGGTGCTGCCGTTGAAACCCAAGGAATATGAGCTGCTGCTTTACATGGGGCAGCAAAAGGGGCGCTTATTGACGCGTGAATTAATCCTGGAGCGCGTTTGGGGTTGGGGCTTTGTGGGGGATTCTCGCACCGTGGATGTGCATATCCGCTGGCTGAGGGAAAAAATTGAACCAAACCCGGAAACCCCCCAGCGCATTATCACTGTCCGAGGTGCCGGTTACCGCTTTGAAGGCTGAGCATGAAGCGGCTGACCCATCAGAGCTTCGTTCTGCCGTACGGCCTTATCCTTGTTGGCAGCATCATCCTTTCGGCTTTGTTAATACCGCCGACGCTCCATTCCGCGTATATAAAAGCCGCTGAGAGCGGCCTGCCGCCCGATTTTACATTAATGTACCTGGCTGTCGGCGCTGTCACCCTCATCGCGGTGGCGGCCGCGATTGTTGCCAGCAGGATTTACTCCAGCCGCAATTTAAGCGTCATCAAGCAGTTGACTGAAACAGCGCGCCAACTGGGGGAAGGTAAATACCAAAGCATTACCATTCCCCGACAGATAGAATCTATGCCAGAAATGCACGCCCTCAGTCAGGCTTTGGAGGAGACCGCGGCGCAAATCGAAGCGCAAATTTCCGCGCTTTCCAAAGAACAGGTCATGCTTTCCACCGTCTTGCGGCAGATGACCGACGGCGTGTTAATTGCTGACCGGGAAGGGCGGGTGCAGCTGCTGAATGCGGCCGCGGAGAGACTCTTTGATGTTGAAAGCTCCGATGCCCCGAAAAGGTCAGTGGTCGAGGTTATGCGCTATCACCAGTTAGTGGACTTTTGGGCTACCGTCCAGGAAGGTGAACCCAAGTTGATGACGCTGGAAATGGGGGCAGACCATAAATTCCTGCAAGTCATCGGCATACCCTTGGGGGAACAACTACCCGGACGCACCATGCTTTTGTTTCAGGACCTGACCCAGCTCCACCGCTTGGAAGTGGTGCGCAAAGATTTCATTTCCAATATTTCGCATGAACTGCGCACGCCCATGGCAAGCCTGAAAGCCCTGAGTGAGACGCTTCTGAGTGGGGCGCTGGATGACCCGCCCGCCGCGGGCCGTTTTGTTGAGCGCATGGATACGGAAGTGGATAACCTCACCTTTCTGGTTAATGAATTGCTGGAACTTTCGCGGATTGAGGCTGGCAGAACAGCCCTGGAAATCCAACGCGTGAACCCCTGCGACCTGATGGTCAAACCATATGAACGCATGATGCTGCAGGCAGAACGGGCGGGTTTGGGCTTAACGATGGAATGCAACCGTGACTTGCCAGCGGTATTTGCCGACCCCGACCGGATTGCCCAGGTGTTCATCAACCTGCTGCACAACGCGATCAAATTTACCCCGCCCGGCGGTCACATCCAGATGGGCGCCTGGATTCACGACAATACCGTTGTCTTTATGGTGCGCGATAATGGCGTGGGTATCCCGCAAAAAGATCTTACGCGCATCTTTGAGCGCTTCTACAAAGCGGACCGTGCCCGTTCGGGAGGCGGAACCGGCTTGGGTTTGTCCATTTGCAAGCATATGGTGGAGGCGCACGGCGGCTACATTTGGGCGGAGAGCGAAGAAGGTCGGGGCAGCAGCCTTTTCTTCGCGATTCCAATCGCGTCCGCCTAAAAACGCGCTGCAAGCCATGCCGTCTCCCTATTTTTGACAGATCTTTTACCATAATTTAATCATCCCCTAACGCTTAGAATGGCATAATGTAATGGGATATTCTGCCGAGTACGCTGGCGGTATTTTCCCGCGTGAAAAAAAATACACAATAGCGTACAATTGGTTCACAGCAAAATATACACAGAGGAACAACCCTATGCCCCGCCTCACATTGGATCGAGAAATTCG
>JAAZPN010000028.1 GCA_012797215.1 Chloroflexota bacterium
AATGAGCTCCGACCAGGTCTCGCAATTCAGCAAAGAAGAAAAAATCGCCGGCCTGATTGACCAAATCAGCGCGTATATTGAGCAGTTCCACCGCGGTTCGGTGGAGTTGGTCTCAATCGAAGGCAACCTGGTGAAAGTGCGCCTGGGAGGCGCCTGTGAAGGTTGCCCGCTGCTGCCCGCAACGCTGCAAGGTTGGGTCGCGGGGACTATCAGGCAGTTTTTCCCTGAAATGACGGTGGAAGCAATCGAATAAGCGCGTTTTCCGCGCCTTTTTCGCCGCCCTGCTTGGCACTAATTGGCGGCTGCTTGCATTTCCCTTTGCACAGTGTTATAGAGCGTTTCTCCGCGGATTTCCTCCAGGGTATAGCAAGCCGCGCCCATCTGGTCGGCTAATTCCTGCGCGAGACCCTGGTCAAAAGCCTTCTTCTCCATATTAATCACCACGCTGTGAATATTCTTCTTTGAAAAAAGCCCGGCCAGTTCCCGAATTTCCTCTTTCACCGGCTTTTGCCCCAATGGGACGTTCCCCGCGCCGTCCGTCAGAACAATTAAAAGCGGCTGCACATCCGGATGCAGGATGCGCTCACGGGTTATCACCTCGTAGGCCATCACCAAGCCCGCGGAAAGAGGCGTTTTCCCTCCTACCGGTATATCCGCCAGCGCCCGCTGCGCCAGCAGAACAGAATTGGTTGGCGCCAGCACCAGGGTAGCGCGGTCTTTTTGGAAAACCACCAAACCCACCCTGTCGCGCCGTTGATACGCATCGGTCAGCAGGGAGAGTATCGCGCCTTTGGTGGCCGCCATACGCTCCGCTACCGCCATAGACCAGGAACCATCCACCAAAAAAAGGATCAGGTTAGCGGTTTTCTTAACCCGGATTTTTTTCTGGTAGTCATTAGGTCGGACCGCGAAGGCAATTTTTTCCTGTTCACGAATTTCATCGCGCTCTTTCTGAAAAGGGGCGGCAGCTCGAAAAGTTGCGTCAAAAGCCAGGTCGTAGGCTTTATAGGGAGAGGGGCGCGCCTGAATATACCGGCCGCGTTTTCGGTCTGTAATTGTTTCGGAGCGCCTGCCGCCATGCTTGCGTACAATTTCGTCCAGGGGAGTATCCAGGGAGCGGGTTTCAAAGGTCTCGCCTGGTTTTACGACGGTTCCCCCATCCCACCAACGCGGGTTTAATTCTGTGAAAATTTGCTGTTGTCCTTCCCCGACTGGAATCAGCGGGTCGTCCGGGTCCAGGCTTACGGGTCCATCCAGGGTGTCAGTTTTTTTTTACCCTCTTCGCCCTCTGCCGGCAGACTCTCTTCCTCGCTGGCAGCCTGGCCTTTCAGCTGCTCAATCCGCTCTTCCAGCGCTTCCACGCCCAGGTCGGATTTGCGGAAAGGACCGGATTTAACGCGGTGCGGCAGCGCCAGTTCGGCTGCCAGGGCAATGTCACTTTGGTTGATGCGCGCGCGCCCGTCAAAGGCGGCTTGAGCGCGGGCGGCCTTCAGAATAACCAGGTCAGACCGGTGCCCATCCACTTCCATGGATGAGGTCAAATCCGCGATGATGAGCAAATCCCGGGTGGTATAAGCCACCGAGTCCACCAATTGGCGCGCTTTCTGGATTTGCGCGGAAAGCGCTTGTTCCTGCGGCAGCCATTCCTGACGGAAGCGTTCCGCGTCCTGTTCAAACGCGACGTTGCGCTGCATGATTTCCACGCGTGAGCGCGCGTCCAGAATGCCGCGGATTTCCACCGACAAGGCAAAGCGATCCAACAGCTGCGGGCGCAGGTCGCCTTCTTCCGGGTTCATGGTGCCCACCAGGATAAAGCGCGCTGGATGACTGAAGGAGATGCCTTCGCGTTCCACAATGTTCATGCCCATCGCGGCAGAATCCAGCAGGATATCGACCACATGGTCATCCAGCAGGTTGACTTCGTCAATATATAACAATCCGCGGTTAGCTGCCGCTAAAACACCGGGCTCAAAATGACGCTCGCCTTTCTGGATTGCGCGTTCAATATCCAGCGTTCCCACCACGCGGTCTTCTGTGGCGGAGACGGGCAGGTTCACAAAGGGTGTCGGGCGCATCACCGAGGGCAGCGGTTGGTCTGAAGCGGCGGCGCGCTCCAGGCATTCCGTGCACCAATGGCTGGGGTCGTGCGGGCTGCAGCCAAAGCGGCAGCCTTCCACCACAGCCTCTTCCGGAAGCAGTGCCGCCAGGGCGCGCGCCGCGGTGGACTTCGCCGTTCCGCGTTCGCCGCGAATCAGCACGCCGCCGATGCGCGGATAAACCGCGTTCAGGATGAGAGCCCTGCGCATGCGGTCCTGCCCGACTATAGCTGAAAATGGATAAATAACGCGTTGATTCATGGGTGATGATTCCTTCTCGGCTGTAAGTTTACCACGCGCGAAAATTAAAAACAGCCCGCGTTAAGCGCAGGCTGTACATTTCAGATTATGCCCCTAAGGGCGATTTGTTCACTCCCAGGACGTGTCTTTAGGCGTCCTGGCGTTCCAGTATATGCGTGACCGCGGTGGAACCCGTGCCAGCCAGCGACTGTATCATCCCGAAGCGCGCGTGCGGTACCTGGCTGCCGCCAGCCTCCCCGCGCAGCTGCAAGCAGGCTTCCACCGCCTGATACACGCCGGCTGCCCCAAGCGGATTGCCGCGCGCCTTATGCCCGCCCAGCGTAGCCACAGGCAAGGAGCCAGTCAATAACAAGTTGCCATCACTGGCCAGTTTCCAGCCCTGCCCGCGCTGGGCAAAACCAGCGGCTTCCAGGGACAGGATGGCGTGCAGCGTGGTGATATCGGAATACTCAAAAAAGTCGACATCCGCCAGGCTGATGCCCGCCTTCAGACAAGCCCGTTGGACGGAGACCGCCGCTGCCTCAAAAAACAGCGGGTCCTGCCGGTCGTGCAGCGCCAGGCGGTCTGTAACCAGGCTGGAGCCAGCTATTCGCACGAGCGCATGTCCAAAGTCTTTTGGGAGCAGATCTGAACGCGTGACCAACACCGCGGCCGCGCCGTCGGCCAAAGGAGCCACATCATACAGGTTGAATGGGCCGGTCACGCTGCCGGATTTAAGGTAGCTTTCGGTCTTTATCGCCTTGGGGTACATGGCATGCGGATTGTTCACGGCATTAGCGTGCGCGATGACCGGAAAAGCCGCCAGCGCTTCGCGCGGGAACTGGTTTTCATGCAGATAGCGCTGCATCAAAAGCGCGGCCTGACCCACCGGCGTTTGCCCTTCATTGGCTTCAAAATCCGCGTCCAGGTTGCGCGTGCTGAGAGACTCGATATCGTTCCCGAGCACATCCGTGGCTTTTTCCACGCCCACGGCTGCTGCGACGTCCACCATACCGGACGCTACCGCCATATAAGCCATGCGCAGCGCCGCGCCGCCAGAGGCATCCGCTGCCTCCACAGTCGTTCCTTCAGCGCCTTTCAAACCAGCCCATTCACACAGCAGCGCGCCCAGGTTAGCCTGATGCGAAGCGCTGGCGCCAAGCATATTACCGATGAAAAGCGCTTGCGGAGCCAACCCGCCTGCGTCCTCACGAGCAGCCTGGATTGCCCTTACAGCCAGGTCCCGCAGGGAAACATCCCAAAGCTCGCCAACATCGGTTTGCCCGATGCCCGCGATGACTATGTCTTGTTTCGTCAATTTCATATCAGACCTACCGGACCACAATCTCGCCGCGGAAGCGCACATAGGTGGCGTAATCAATTTCGGTACGGCGCGCAATGTAATCCTGCGTGAAGAGCGCTTTCCCGCGCCGCTCCAGGATGGGTTCGCGTACACGTAAAATGAAGGAGTCTGAGCCCGCGCCTGAACCATAAGAAGTCATTAGGATCAGGTCGCCCGGCTGGGCAGCATCCAGAACCGCGCTTAAGCCAATCAGGGACGCGCCGGCATAGGTGTTGCCAATCACCGGGGAGAGCAGCCCGGTCTTGATTTGTTCCGGGCTAAAGCCCAGCTCCTTGCCCGCGCGCTGCGGGAATTTAGTGTTCGGCTGATGAAAAACCGCATGGGTAAAATCGGCTGCTTTCAATCCGGCAGCTTCCATAATCGTGCGCGAGGCGGTGAGCACATGCTGAAAATAGGCTGGCTCGCCAGTAAAGCGCTGCCCATGCTCCGGGTAAACCGCGTGCGCCCGCCGCCAGAAGTCCGGCGTGTCCGAAACATACGAATAAGCCGCTTCAATTTCAGCCAGGGATTCGTCAGCTGGCCCAAAAATGAAGCCGGCTCCACCTGAGGCGGCTGTGTACTCCAACGCGTCACCAGGTTTGCCCTGGGCGGTGTCCATGCCAATAGCGAGCGCGTATTTGCCCATCCCCGAGCCAACCATGGCCATCGCGGCCACCATCGCCTCAGAGCCGGCCTTGCAGGCAAACTCCCAGTCCCCTGCCTGAATGTTGGTCGAAGCGCCAATCGCTTCCGCTACGATGGTGCCGCTGGGTTTCACAGCGTAGGGGTGTGATTCCGACCCAACCCAGACTGCCCGCAATTCCATGGGGTCAATTCCCGCGCGCTTGAGCGCGTTGCGAGCGGCTTCAATGGACATGGTGAT
>JAAZPN010000263.1 GCA_012797215.1 Chloroflexota bacterium
ACCGTATCTAGTGGTGGAATTCCTTTCTTCATAGGGCGGGTGGGGGTCGAACCCACACAGTGTCTCCACCGACGGATTTTAAGTCCGTTGCGTCTGCCTATTCCGCCACCGCCCCAATTTCCCGATTATTTTACCACTGAAAAAGAAAAAAGTTCCATCTGTGCCTGCTCCAGCCGCGCGCCGCTCCGCCATCCACAGCAGCCCTGATTTTCCGTCACCGTGCCAATTACCCCCGGCCCGCGCCTGGCATGGAATATAATACCGGCATGCAGCTCTCCCCCCTCGCTTGGTTCCTCTCCTTCCTGCCGGTGCTGGTCGTCATAGTCCTCATGCTCGGTTTGCGTTGGAGCGGGGCGCGCGCAAGCTTCGCGGCCTGGCTCAGCGCTATTTTGCTCAGCTTGCTGGCCTTCGGGGGCACCTGGCATCTGCTTGCCTGGGCGCAGCTAAAAGCGCTCTGGATGGCGCTGGACGTGCTCTACATCGTGTGGGGCGCGCTTTTGCTCTACCACCTGGTGCAGGAAGCCGGCGCGATCGAGGCCATCAGCGCGCGCCTGCCCGCCATTTCCTCCGACCGCGGGCTGCAGGTGCTCCTGGTATCCTGGCTCTTAGTCTCTTTTCTGCAGGGAATGGGCGGCTTTGGCGTACCGATGGCAGTCTGCGCGCCGATTTTGGTGGGCATGGGCTACAGCCCGGTGACCGCGGTGGTGATGACAGCGCTCGGGCATGCCTGGGCGGTGAATTTTGGCTCGATGTCCACCGCCTTCACTTCGCTTCTGGTGGTCACGGACCTGCCCGGAGAACTGCTCGCGCCGTTTTCCGCGCTGCTGCTCGGTCTGGCAATTCTGCCAGCGGGTGTATTGGTGACGCTGATTGGCACGGGTTGGAAAGGTCTGCGTCACAGCTTCCCCGCGCTGCTGGCAATTTCGCTGGTGATGGCGTTCGGGCAGTACCTCTTGGCGGCTAACGGCCTATGGGCTCTGGCAGCTACCGGCTCCGCTGTGCTCGGGGTCATCACGCTGCTGCTGCTCACGCGTCTGCCAAGATATCGCGCTGCCAAACCAGCGGCATCCTCACCAGAGAGTGAGCCGAAAGAACAAATTGACTTCTGGTGGCGGGTATCGCCTTACCTGCTGCTGATGCTGATTGGTTTCGCCGTAGTGCTCATCAAACCACTCTTCACGTTCCTCAACCAGGCCACCGTGCAGCCGCATTTCCCAACGCTCAGCACCACGCTGGGTTGGGTCAGTCCGTCAGAACCCGGGCGCGCCTTCCACTTTTTCTCGCATCCCGGCACAATCCTGCTTTACACGTCCCTGATTTCCGCCTGCATCTACTCGGTCAAAGGTCTGCTGCGTCCCGGCGCTCCAGCCGGAATTTGGCGCGCGGTCCGCTCGAGCGCGGTGGACGTCAGCCTGGGGGTTCTCGCGATGGTGGGCGTAGCTTCGGTGATGACCGCAAGTGGTATGACAAATTTGCTGGCGCGCGGACTGAGCCAAAGCATTCCCGCTGTGATATACCCGGCGGTCGCGCCGCTTATCGGCGTGCTGGGCGCATTCCTGACGGGCTCAAACAACAACTCCAACGTGCTGTTTGGCGTACTGCAGATGGAAACGGCCCGCCTGCTTGGCTTGAATGTTCCGCTCATCCTTGCCGCGCAAACCGCCGGCGGCTCGTTAGGCAGCGTGCTCTCCCCCGCGAAGGTGATTGTGGGCTGCAGTACGGTGGGCCTGACCAACCAGGAAGCTTTAGTGATGCGCAAACTGGTGCCTGTTGAACTCATCCCTGTTGGGGTGGTTTCGCTGGCAGCGCTGCTGATTTCATTACTGATGGGCAGCGTCTGAAGAGCCTTTTAGGCCGCAGTCGCTTAATGCAGGTTTTGCAATTTTCGGTTAAACTTTCCCCGGGCTAACGATGAGCACATCACACGGCAGGACTCTGAGCACACTTTTCCGGCGCATGCCCGCCTTCGCGGCATCCGCAATCCCGAACGTCCGCATACGCGGCGTCAGCATGGATTCGCGCACGGTGCGTCCGGGCTGGCTCTTCGCCGCAATCAAGGGCAAAAGCGCCAACGGCTACGACTATATCCCGCAAGCCATCGCCAACGGCGCGGCAGCCGTGATGGGCACGCAGGATGCACCGGTCGGGCTGGCTGTGCCCTACCTGCGTGTCGAAGGGGATATCCACGCGGCAGTGGCCTACCTGGCTGCCGCCCTGCACGACTTTCCGGCCCGCAAGCTGCGGATGATTGGCGTGACGGGCACGGACGGCAAAACCACCACGACTTCGATGATTTACCACATCCTGCGCAGCGCTGGCATTCGCGTCGGGATGATTTCTACGGTCAGCGCGCTAATTGGAGATAAAGCGCTGGATACAGGCTTTCACGTCACCACGCCAGAATCCCCCGATATTCAAAATTATCTGGCTGAAATGGCGCGCGCCGGGCTTACCCACTGCATCCTGGAGACGACTTCCCATGGCCTGGCGCAAGGCCGGGTAGCCGCCTGCGATTTTGACGCCGCGGTTATCACCAACGTCACGCACGAACATCTGGATTATCACGGCTCATACGAAAACTACCTGCGCGCCAAAGGTCTGCTTTTTGAAAGCCTGGCTGCCACACCGCGCAAGCGCATTGGCAACCTGCGGGCCGCCGTCCTGAATAAAGACGACCAGTCCTACGCCTATCTCAAACGCGTCTCCCCACCGCGGCAGGTCAGCTACAGCATGGTCAACCAAGCCGCGCTATGGGCAGATGAGATTGACAACCAAGCGATGGAATTGGCCTTTACCTGTCACTTCGAGGAGCAAAAAATCCTGCGCGTGCGCACGCCCATGACCGGACTCTACAACGTTTCCAACAGCCTGGCCGCGCTGGGCCTATGCGTTAACCTTTTGGGTGTGCCAGCTGAAACAGCTGTGCAAGCCCTGGCAAGCATGCCCGGCGTGCCCGGCCGCATGGAACGCATCGACCTGGGGCAGCCCTTCAGCGCGATTGTGGATTTCGCGCACACACCCAACGCGCTCTCACGCGCCTTGGAGACCGCCCGAGGCCTGACGCGAGGTCGGATAATCGCAGTTTTTGGCTCCGCAGGCCTGCGTGACCGTGAAAAGCGCAAAATGATGCCAGCGGTTTCTATCCGTCAGGCAGACCTGACTTACCTTACCGCTGAGGACCCCCGCACGGAATCGCTGGACGCCATTCTGCAGGATATGGCAGACGCGGCCATAGAAGCCGGCGGATGTGAAGGCGAGAACTTCTGGCGCGTGCCAGACCGAGGAGAGGCAATTCGGGCCGCTCTGCGGACAGCCCAATCGGGAGATTTGGTGATTGTGTGCGGTAAAGGCCACGAACAATCTATGTGCTTCGAAAAGACCGAGTATCCATGGGATGACCGCCAGGCTGTACGCGCAGCCCTGGCAGAACTCGTGGGCGTGCAAGGCCCCAAAATGCCCTGGCTGCCAACCAGCAAAGAATAACCCGGAGTTTGACCGGGCTTTCAGCAATTAGCAAGGAAGTGCTTCAAGGCTAAGTGTTTTTCTTGCTTCTGGCGCGCATGCGCCGCACGCCTTCTCCCAACATACCCCCGTTATAGCCCCCCAACACGCATACCAATCCCACCAAGGCCGCCAGCAGCAGCGAACTGCTCCAGATTCGCAGCGCTGAAAGCACCAAGCCCGCCAGTCCGCCATACACGCCGTAGGTCACCCCCCTGCCGTCCGCGGCAATTTGGCTCATCACAAAGCCTATCATCAGGGATACCAGGAACATTCCAAGCATCAGCGTGGTGTCAATGCCCGTCATCAGGTCGCCGTAAGTGAGCATCAACCAATCCACCAGGCTGAAAAACGCCAACCCAGCAGCGATGTTGGCTGCAGCCGCGAGCGCTAAAAAGGCAATTTTTGTTCCGCGCGGGTCAAAGGGAGAAGGGGGTCTATTAGGGTTCATTATTGTCCTTCGTTGCGGGCAGAGAAGCCCGCACTGTGTTCTCAAAGAATGGTTCCAAATCGGTGTGGGCATACCCCAACTGGAGGCTGGAATAATCCGTGTCCAGAAATGCCAGGCGCGTCTGCAATTCCACAAACGGCACAAGGTCCAGCCCGCTTTCCCGTCCTTGCAAGCGGTGCGCAAGCCTGATGAACCAGGCGCCCAGCTTCACCACTGCTTTTGGCAGCGTCACAACTGGCTTGGGTTTACCCAGAATATTTTCCAGACGCTGCAGGAACTCGCGCCAGCTCAGATTTTCAGCGCAAACCGGGTAACGCGCGCCTGCCTCACCCTTCTCCAGCGCCAGAACAGCCGCATCCGCGACCTCGTTCACCGATACCATGGCGCTGCCGCCCGCCGGGTAGAACACCCAAGGCAGCCAACTGTTCAGGTAAGCCACAAGCGGTTTCCACAGCGGGACCCGACCGGGCATGGAGCCGAAAATGTAAGGCAACAGAAGAAAGTTCACTGCCAAGCGGTCGCCAGCGGCAGAAAGAGCGACTCTTTCCTGTTCCACGCGGCTGCGGATGTAGGGGTGCGTTTCTGCCAGGCGCAATTCCGGCCAGCGGCGCTCAAATTCGAGGAAGTACGAACTAAACACTACTGCCCGTTCCACGCCCGCCTCCACCGCCAGCTGCATCATGCGCTCAGTCGCAAGCACATTGCCTTTATAGAAAAAGGGGTAAGCGGGACTGGCTGGGACCACCCGGTCGTCCACGCCAGCCGCAAAAATCAGGCCATCCTGCCCGCGCAAGAGTTCCAACAACTCTTCATCAGGCAGGCTGTCTAGGTCCGCGAGCGTCAGTCTGACCTCAGCAGGCAGCAAATCTTCTGTGGGCAACGGCGGGCGCGCCAACGCGCTGACCGCGTGGCCGCGTGCAAGGAGTTTGAGGCAGGTGTAATAGCCCAAAAATCCAGTTCCGCCGATGACAAG
>JAAZPN010000029.1 GCA_012797215.1 Chloroflexota bacterium
GCAATGCCGCTGGTTTCAGCGATGTTCGGCCAGGAAAGCACCACGCGCGAGCGCGGCGGGACGCTGCTCAGGTCGAGGTCTTGCAAGTTTAGCTGAATCTGGTAAGGGCTTGAGAGATAGGGATAGAGGTTAATCCCCGGTACAACTGCGCCGGTCTCATCCACAATTTTGGCCGTGGGGGCATTGGCGCTCACGTAGTTGTAACCGGTCATGGTAATAACACCTTCCGTGGCTACCAGGCGTTGGCCTACTTTCATCAGAGTCAGGCTGTCGGGCATAATTTGGCAGACCCAAGGAATCGGGATGGTTTCTTCGCCTTTCTTCCCCGAAATAATGTTTTTAATCTTGCCAACGATGCTCTTGCCGATAAACTCCTGGGCGGTAGAGCCGGTCTTGGACCCCATAAAGTCCACATTACAGCGGAACTCCACGCCAGTAATGGCAATCATCTGTTGGTAGTTGCTGCGGGCTTCATTGATGACCCCTTTCACTTGATCAGCGAGGGTCTTGGCGGTGCTGCCGGCGGTGTTCTCCAGGGTCTGGATGATATCCAGTCCCGCCTTTTCCCAGTTGCCCGGCATCGCGTCAATCGTCCCGACCATTCCATCGATAGTAGCCAGGGTTTCATCATCCAGCCCTATTTTTAGGCCGTCTTCCACCACGCGCAGAAGTTCGTCCACGCGGGCAAGCGTTTCTTCATCAAAGCCTGCCTTCAAACCATTGGCAAGGGTCTCATTAAGCTCTTCAATAGTTCCGCGCGTCTCCGGGCCGATTTCTATGCCGGTGGCAAGCGTGTCGTTGATGTCATCCACGCGGTCCAGCGTATTCTGGTCAAGGCCGCTGGTGGTCGTCACGTTGATGCTGCTGACGACGTCTTTAGCCTGGTCCAGAATATCTGAAATGTCTCCAGTGCAGCCGGCGGAAAATAGAATAACCAGGGTTAACCAGATTACCAGCAATTTCTTCATTTTTCCTCCACCTGATACAAACGCGTTAAATGTGGCAAGCTTATCGGAAACAAAAGGCAGGCCAGCACTGACCCGAGTCATTTATGTGAAAATTGGATATTTGAAGTATAGCCATTTTTTGATTTAAAACCAAATTAAGATCGGTTGGATAAAGCTCTGACCAGCCGCGCTGATATAATGGATATATCGACGTTCAACTTATTCCTGCCAAATTCCAAGGAGATGATAATGCGAAACCGTCTGCTCTCGTTTATTCTTCTGGCCGCCGCCTGTCTGTTTGTGCTGCAGGCCTGCACACCCGCTTCCACTCCCACTCCAGAACCGCTCCCGACCGAGGAACCGACGCTAGCGCCAGTCCCTCCAACAGAGGAAACGTTGCCAACAGCAATGCCAACCCTGGAAGCCACACCCATTCCAGCCCCGACTGAGGTGCCGGCTCCCCCCAATGGACAGATTGTCTATCGATACGACGCAAACCTCTGGCGTTACCTGGTAGATTCCGGCGCGCTGCTTCAAATCACTTTTGATGGCATCCCCGAGGACTACGGCAATATGTATGATAAAGCGGAAATCTCCCCCGATGGCGTGGTATTAGCTTACACCAAGGGCGAGAGCAGCTATATGACTGACTTCACCAGCGCTGCTTTAATGGATATGACTGCTTATGGCAAATTTATCAAGTGGAATGGAATCGATCGGCAATTCTTCACCGCGCTGGGGGATATGACCTGCCCACCCATTGAGAACCTTGAGGACCAGGAATTGCTCAACTTTGACGTCATGCGCTACGACCAAGCCAACCTGAGCAGTGTAACCAATCTTGGTAATATTGGCGGAGGGTTGAAATTCGTCAGCGCCATTTCCAATGACGGGCAGTGGCTGGCTGCTAACCACTGCGGGTGCTATTCTGAATGTGGGAGTGAGAACCTGTGGCACCTGCCCACTCTGAGCCAAATTAGCTCACCGTTAAGCTTCCCCATCGGTGGGCTGGACTTCTCCCCGGACAGCACGCAGCTCGTTTTGGGTCAATGGCAAATGTTTGGCTATGAACAAAGCGCGCTTTACACAGCTGGCAGCGACCTGAGCAGCCCCCTGACGATTTACAATCTGGCTGATTCCGCGCCAATCCGCCAGGAATGGTCTCCGGATGGAACTTACATTGCCTTTACCCTGGCAGAGATTAACCCGACCGAAATGAGCATCACCAATCGGATGGTCATTGTCATCAGCCCGGATGGGAACGAGCAGCAGTTGGTAGAAAGCGGCAATGTGGATTTTTTGGCCTGGTCTCCGGAAGGCACCCAACTGCTTTACAGCCAGGAGGCTGGCGGCGTGCGCAGCGTGTTCATCTATGACCTGGTCAGCGGCGAGAAGACCATGCTGCCCTTCATCATCGACGCGTATTCAGACAACGCGGTAGACTGGGGTATCCTCTCCGCGGGGGACCTGGGATTGTAGGCACAGCCTGCTGCCAGCTTGTGAGAAGCTCTCGCGCTTCCTGAGTTTATACGAGTTTGTCTGGCGTTAGAAAAGCAAGCGTATGAACAGCCCGGATTTTGAAATCTACATGCCTGACACAGCGCAGCCTGTGTCAGGCATAACGTTGGAAGAGGCGCTGTCTGCCACCACGCATCTGGGGATTGCCGCGCATCCGGATGACCTGGAAATCATGGCAATTCACGGCATCCTCGCTGGTTTCCGGGGTGGGGGAGCTTCTTTTGCTGGCGTTGTGCTTACGAACGGCAGCGGCGCGCCGCGCGATGCCAAGTTTGCCGGTCTGAGCGATGCTGAGCTGGCTGCCCTGCGCAAGGAAGAACAAAAAGAGGCCGCGCGCGTCGGCAGATACGGCACGGTGGTATTTATGAATTTTGCCAGCCAGGACGTTCGTTCCGGGGGCGGTGTTGTGGAGAACCTTGCGCGCGTGCTGCAAGCGGCGCGCGCGCGCGTGGTGTATACCCACAGCCTGCTGGACGCGCACTCCACGCACAGCGCGGCCGCCTGGCGCGTCATCCAGGCGCTGCGTTCCCTGCCCGCGGAGTGCCTGCCAGAAGAGGTATACGGATGCGAGGTCTGGCGCGGAATGGATTGGCTGCCCGCGCGCTGGCGGGTCGCTTTAGATTGCTCCGAAAATCCGGAACTGCAAAAGGAACTGCTCGGGGTCTTTAAAACGCAGGTGGAAAGCGGCAAACGCTATGATCTCGCGATCCCAGGCAGGCGGGCTGCCAATGCCACCATGAACGAACCGAATCGTGTTGACCAAGCGCGCGGCCTTACGTTCGCTCTGGACTTAAACCCCCTTGTGCATGACAAGACGCTTTCCCCGCGCGCATATCTGCGGGAGATCAGCAGGGATTTCGAACAGGAAGTACTTTCAACCTTGCCGGACGATGCATGAAGCGCGGTCACTTAGGACAGCAGAGGATTCCGTTTGACGTTTAATGCGCAGCAGTAAAGCGCAGCATGAACTGCCGTCGCGGCTTTTTGCCCGCTCCCTAAGCGCAGGGTTTACGGTCTTCTTGAGAAGAACGAATTCTATTGGAAGAGTTGATAGAAGAATGCTGGAACCGTGAAGGATCCCAATTTGTAGACGTGCACCAGGATCAGGCAAGCAGCAGCCAGCAGAAGCCCAAAGGCGATGACCGCGTAGTCCCACCAATGATATTTGAGTTCAAACAGCCAGGTGCGTTTGCGCTGCCCAAAACCGCGTAAATCCATCGCGTTAGCGATATCCTCGCTGGAGAGTATGGCGTTCATGGTCACCGGGATGATGAGCGGCGCGATCCGGCCGATTTTCCGGATGATACCGCCTTTTACATCATCCAGTTCAAAAGCGCGCGCGCGCTGGGCATCCAGGGTGATTGAAAAACTGCGCGCCAGGCTGGGGATGAAACGGATAGCCAGTTCCATCGTGTAAGCCAGTTTGTCTGGCATACCCAGCTTGCTGAAGGTGGCGCCGTAAGAGCGGGAGTCCATTGTATAGGGGATCAGGATGAAAAACATGGAGATGCCGCCAATACGCATCAGCTGGCAAAGCGCGAACCAGATCCGGTCGATGGTGAGACCCGGCTTGATCAGCCTGCCAAACAGGCGGATGCCCTCCGGCCAGACCAGTTTTCCGCCTTCGGGCACCACGCCGCCCGCTCCGCCGCCGGTGATGATGGTGTTCACCACAATCATCGTGAACAGCATGATCAATACCAAGGTCCAACCTCGGCGCGTTTCTTTCCAGGTGGTTCTTCCCAGGCTGTACCAGATGACTGCGATGAGAAAGAGGACCGCCAGCATGGTGCAGCTCCAGGTTGATATCCTTAATGGCTGGTACGCTGCGGGAGTTATAGCGGAAGGAAAGATCATGGATGACAAGAGGCAAAACTTCCGATTCAGACATTCAGGCTGACCTCAACAATGTCATCAATTTGCGCCGAAAGGGCGTTTTTGGCGCTGCAGTTTACAACCGCGATTTCGATGTAACCCTCACTGTCTTCCAGGGCTACCAGGTCGCCGGGCTGTTTGTGCCCGTAAGAAAGCACGAGCCCATCAATAGTCCTGCCGCGGATGGACAAAGTGACGCGTTCAGGGTCCCTTACCCAGGCAGCTGGCAGGTCCGTGGTGAGGTTGCCGAACACATCCGCCAGCAGAATATGGGCGCGGAAGCCATTCGCAGTTTGCTCGGCTTTGGGCAGGGGTTTGCGCACAATATCCGTCACTGGCGTGCCCAGTTCGGATAAGGCGACGCCGTTGGCGAGGTGCGCCCCGCACGGCGAAAAGATGTCGCGTCCGTGGAAGGTGCGGCTCACGTTCGGCAGCCAAAAGCGGTCTTGGTCGAGGCAAACGATTTGGACGGATTCGCCGGCTGCTTCGGCATCTTCGAGCAGTGGGGTCAGCAAGCCGTTATCAGGGGCAATGAAAAACTGGTTTCCAAATCGCGCGCCAATCGGCCGGCGCTGCGTGCCCACGCCGGGGTCTACCACGGCGATGTGGACTGAGCCGGGAGGGAAAAAAGGGGCCGCGCGCCACAGCGCGATTGCGCCCTGGCGCACATCCTGGGCGGGAATGTCGTGGGTGATATCCGCGATTTGCGCGCTGGGCGCAATACTCCAGATAACCCCTTTGAGGGTGCCGACAAAGCCGTTCAGGTTGCCAAAATCAGTCGTGAGGGAAATTATCGTCATACGCTAAGGTTAACATTCTGGCAGTAAAACGTCAAGAAATTTGGCCGCAACATCTCGGCAAAGGCTCTCATTCGGGTCAAACTCTCCCGGGTGGGAACTTTTTTATTACGGTGTTTGCGTCCCCGAGGGAATCCGCCGGCATTTGTGTAAAGATTAGATTAATTCTTGACAAATTGTTAATCTAAATTAAAATAGTTGACATGTTTACTAAATGCAATCGCGCTTAGTCCGCAAGGAAATGGCACCGGAACGCATGGTTTTTTACGAATCGTTGAAAGCAATTTTCCTTCACATCGATAACCACGAGAAGGCTTTCCTTAATCGTTTTAACCTTTCGATTCCCCGCTTTTACGCGCTGGTGCACATCCACAATCATCCTGGGATAAACCACATAGACCTGAGCGACCTGATGCTTTGCACCAAGTCCAACACGACCCGCGTTGTGCAGGGCATGCAGAAGGACGGACTGGTCGTGCGCAATATGCACCCTGAGGACCGGCGCAGCTTTCAACTCTCGCTGAGCCCAACAGGCAATGCGCTGTATCAAAGAGTATATCCCGAATACCTTGCGCTCGTGGACAAGCTGATGTCCCTCTTTAGCGATGAAGAGCTGGAACGCTATGCTGTTGCGAGCAACCACATCGAAAACACCCTGGCACCAAAGAATTCAACGGGCCAGAAAGCCGCGCTGCGCGTGGAAAACCCGCAGCCTGTTTCAACCCCCATCCATTGAGGTCAGGATGTCTATTTCTTTAGGCAAACACAGCCAAAAATATTCAACAGTTTCAAAGGAGAAACAAATGAAGAAAAGTGTATTGTTCGTCGCAATCTTTTTGATTGCATCTCTGGTGCTCGGCGCCTGCGCCACCGCAACAGAGGCCCCCGTTGTGACCGAAGCCCCGACTGAGGCTCCTGTCGTTACCGAAGCTCCGACCGAAGCCCCGACCGAAGCTCCGACCGAAGCTGTCGCTGGTACCCTGCGCATCTGGGCTGACGAACAGCGCGCCCCCGTTCTTACTGAATTGGGCGAGCAGTTCAAGGCCGAGTACAATGTGGAAGTGGTCGTTGAGAATATCTCCGGTATTCGCGATCAATTCACCGTTGCCGCTCCCGCTGGCGAAGGTCCCGATATCATCGTCATCGCGCACGACCAGATGCCAGCGCTTGTCGCTTCCGGTCTGGCTGCCGAGATCGACCTTGGTGCCAAGAAAGCCGAATTCCTCGAGTCCTCCATCAAAGCTTTCACCTACGGTGGTAAGCTCTATGGTATGCCCTACGCTCAGGAAAACCTTGGTTTCTTCTACAACACCGAGCTCGTCCCCACCCCTCCCACCACCTGGCAGGAAGTTGCTGACATCAGCAAACAGCTGATTGCTGACGGTAAAGTGGAATATGGTATCGTCCTCGCCGGCACCTCCTACGATGCGTATCCCTGGATGACCTCTCAGGGCGGCTACATCTTTGGTCTGGATGCCAATGGCGACTACAATCCTGCTGACCTTGGCGTTGGCGGTGAAGGCATGATTAAGTTTGGCGAAATGGCTCTGCAGTGGGTCAAAGACGGCGTGCTCTCCCCGAACACCGACAATACCACCGCGAAATCCATGTTCAAAGATGGCAAAGTGGCCTTCTTCATGAATGGCCCATGGGAAATCAAGAACC
>JAAZPN010000264.1 GCA_012797215.1 Chloroflexota bacterium
GCTGCATATTGTGGGTCGCGCAATTTGATAAACCAGGCGTTTTCCGCGAAGCGGCAGGCGTCAATAAAGAATGGGATGCCGTAGCGGTGGTAAATTTCGCTGGTCTGGCGAATATTCTCCATCGAGACGGGCTGACCGGCGGCGGAATTATTGGTGATGGTGGTCATCCCGAGCGGGATTCGTTCCGCCCCGACCCGCTGGATGAGCGCTTCCAAGCGCTCCAGGTCCATGTTGCCCTTAAAAGGAAGATTCGCTTCGGGGTCGTCGCCCTCAGGCACCGTCAGGTCAACCGGATCCGCGCCAAGGACCAATAGATTTGCCTGGGTGGTGTCAAAATGCCGGTTGTTGGGCACGACCTGCCCAGCTTTTACCAGCGTCTGAAACAGCATGCCCTCCGCCGCCCGTCCTTGATGGGTGGGCAGCACGCACGGAAATCCAAGCACATCCTGCACCGCGTTTTCAAAATGCGCGAAGCTGCGGGCGCCAGCATAAGACTCATCGCCGCGCATGATTCCTGCCCACTGCGCGTCGCTCATCGCGCCGGTTCCGCTGTCGGTAAGCAGGTCGATAAAAACATCTTCTGCGGGCACCGCAAACAGGTTGTTGCGCGCCTGCGCCAGCGCGGAAGCGCGCTCTGCCCGGGTGGTAACTTTAAGTTTTTCGACGACCTTGATGCGAAACGGTTCGATGAATGGGATTGGCATTGTTACTCCTTCAAATCGTAGTTCTCCTGTGCCAGGCGCGGTGACGCATGATTCTTACGATACACAATCATCAGCATATCCATATCAAAGAATGCCAGACATACCTGCAAGATGCAAGCCTGCCAGAGTGCCGGAGGTGAACGCGAAGTGCAGGTTGTAACCGCCGCAGGGACCCACTACATCCAGGGTCTCCCCGACGAGATATAAACCGGGTATAAGTGTGGATTCACAAGTCTCAGGGCGTACCTCAGTCACAGGCACCCCTCCCGCGCTTAACTGGCTTTCGTCAAAGTTTCTTACGCCGATGATTGGCAGCGAAGCCGCGCGCAGCTTGCTTACAACAACGCGCATCGCTTCGATTTGCAGCTGTCTGTTTTGCTCATCCGAGCTAAGGCCGGCATATTCTAAAAAGAATCGGCTGGCTTTTGGCGGGAAAAAGCGGTTAAGAAAAACCAATGGGGAAGCATCTTTAGCGCGGTTAAGCGCTTCATCCGTAAGCTCAGCGCTGAATGCCGCGCAGAAATCCAACTGAAGGCTCAGTTTTTCTCCAACACGGCGCGCTGCAAGGTGCGAGATGTTCATCACGCCCGGGCCATTCAAGCCCTTGGCTGTAAAAATCACATTGCCAAAGGAGGAGCCCAACTTCTTTTTTCCCTGAACCACCGTCGTGCCCACGTCAAAGCGCAGCCCCTGCAAAGCCTGGAACTTCCCAAGCGCGAGTGTCAGGGGTCCCAATGCCGGTACCAGCGGAACGATACTGTGTCCAAGCCGCTCCAGAACCGGGAACAACTCCCCGCGCGAGCCCAGCACGGGGTAAGCCTTCCCGCCGGCTGCCAGCACCACTCTGTCAAAAAAACGCTCCCTGGCGGGCTCGCCGGATGGAAAACGCAGCGCGAAGCCGTCCTCCGCGCGGCGCAGGTCAATTACCTGCATGGAAAGCGCGAGCTCCACCCCGCGGGCGAGCAAATTGGCTCGCAAAATCTCCACCACGGACTGTGCGGAGTTGGAAAGCGGGTAGAACCAGCCGTCCGCTGTGCTGTAGGTTGGGATGCCAAGCGCGGTCAAGAGCTCCAACAGCCGCGCGGGTGGATATGCATGGAAAAAGGCGCGCATCCAGCTTTCATCCGCGCAAGTGTATTGTTCCGCGCCCACCAAAGCGTTGCTGATGTTGCAGCGGCTGCTGCCTGTGACAAGCAGTTTTTTGCCAATTTCCCCGTTGTGGTCAAAGAGCGTTACGCGATTTCCGTTCTGAGCGGCAGCCAATGCCGCAAATATCCCCGACGCCCCTGCCCCAATGACCGCTATCTCCATAATCCGATTATACAACGCAAACCGGCACTACTCCGCGCCATTCGCTGAGAGATGGTTAACGCTGCCTCCAAAAAAAGCAGCAAAAAAAGCGCGAATCAATTTGACTCGCGCTCGTCTTTCGCCAAAAAAACTAATTCATCGCCAGCAGGTTAAATTCCTGTTTTCGCACCGAGTATCGGCCGTTGCCTGCCAGCACTTTACCGACGTAAGCCTCCGGGACGTCCACCATCGTGCGGTCGCTCTGGATGATAATCTTACCCAGGCTTGAGCCGGGGATATCCGCGTGAAAAGCGATGGCTCCAACCACATCACCGGGTCGGATGCCGTCCTGCCTGCCCAACCCAAGCACCATGCGCACCATCCCAGCTTCATGGGCATGTTCGGCAGGTTCTCGTTGGGGTTCCCTGGCGCGGCGCGGGGCAGATGCCTTGATATCCGCGTTGTTCTTGCGCGCGAAGCCCCCGCTGGTGTGCGGACGCCGTTCGGGGCGCACTGCTTTTTCGGGGAGTGGGCTGACTGAGGCGATAGGGCGCTGTTTTTCTTCCGCGCGGGCAATCTTGAGCGCGACAGCCGCCAATTCCAGCGGGTCCACGCCCTCTTCAAGCATGCTTTCGACCAACGCGCGTTCTTCCTTTGCCCTGCCTCGCTTGAGCCACATCGAAATTTTGGTCATCAGGTCGTTCAGCCGCTTAGCTTGAATTTCTTCCTGGGTCGGAATGCTGCACGCGCGCATTTCCTGCTTGGTGAAGTGTTCGATTTCCCGCATCAGCCGCCTTTCGGAGGGGGTCACCAGCGAAATTGCGGTTCCAGTGCGCCCGGCTCTGCCTGTTCTGCCCACGCGGTGGACAAATAGTTCGGCTTCATCAGGCAGGTCAAAGTTGAAAACATGCGAGATGCCTTCCACATCCAAGCCGCGCGCGGCAACGTCCGTCGCCACGAGAACTTTGACATTCCCGCTGCGAAATCGCGCCATGGTGCGTTCGCGCGCTTCCTGGCTCATGTCGCCGCTGAGCGCTTCCGCGGGGAAACCGCGCAGGTTCAGCTCGTTTACCAGTTCTCCGGTGCGGGCGCGGGTGCGCGTGAAAATCAGGGCTGTGCTGATATTTTCGACTTCAAAGAGGCGCGTGAGTACGGCCAGCTTGTCGAACTCGTTCACCAGGTAATAGCGCTGTTCAGTCGCGGATACAGTCACCTGCTCGGCTTCGATGCGCACAGTTTTGGGCTCGCGCAGATAGTTTTCCGCGAGCTGCACGATGCGTTTGGGCAGGGTAGCGGAAAAGAGAGCGGTCTGACGTTCCGCCGGCGTCTGCGCCAACAGGCTTTCCACGTCCTCAATGAAGCCCATAGAGAGCATTTCGTCGGCTTCGTCCAACACCACAAAGCGTACGGCGCTCAGGTCCAGGCGGCCGCGTTTTGCCAGGTCCAGCAAGCGCCCGGGCGTGCCGACGACGACATGGGCGCCCCTGCGCAAACCAGATAATTGCTCGCTATAGGCAGTGCCGCCATAAATCGCCAACACATTCACTTCCAGGAACTGACCCAGAGCCTGGGTCATCTCCGCCACCTGCAGGGCAAGCTCGCGGGTTGGGGCAACAACCAAAGCCTGCGGTAATCTGGCGGCTGGGTCCAGCTGCTGGAGGATAGGAATGGCAAAGGCGGCGGTTTTGCCGGTGCCGGTTTGGGCTTGCCCGGTCACATCGCTGCCGGCCATCATCAAGGGAATAATTCCGCGTTGGATAGGTGTCGGCTGGGTATACCCCAAGGTCTTAACGGCGTGCGCCAATTCGGGGCGCAGATTTAAACTATCAAAATTTTCATTCACGTTAAACGCTTCAGTCATCAAAACTCCTGTGTTTGCTTGCGCGGCAGAAAACGCTCTGGGTACCAGAGACCGTGTTACCGCAGATTAATTTTCACTCAGGGGGATGTCTTGATGATTCCGCAAAACGTTTTATTACAGCCGGGCGGCTCCTCGCGGTGCCGCGCCTCCCAACAAAATGCCCGGGAATGAACCCAGGGCTGATTGGAACGTCCAAAACACACACCCAAATAAAAGCTCTCACCATGAGAGCGGCAAGAGTATATCACATCTTCTGCGCTGGCAAGGGGCAATTGTAGGCTTGCCCGCCGGAGCCTGATCGGAACACCTTGGCGCATAACACAGCCTGCCTCCTTCCAAAACCAGCCGAGCTCCGCCCTAATTCCGGTATAATCAGCGCAC
>JAAZPN010000265.1 GCA_012797215.1 Chloroflexota bacterium
CGTAAAGAATTGAGCATTGGCAACATCCAGGCTTTCATCCAATACATGCGCAGCTTCCAACAGCCGCTGATGAACATCGCGAACATCTCGAACATCCTTCAGCAAACCGCCGCGGCAGCCGAACGGGTATTTGAGTTTCTCAACGAACCAGAAGAAGTTCCTGACCCGACCGAAGCGCTTGCTCCAGGCGCGGTGAAAGGCGCAGTGGAGTTTAAAAATGTGCAGTTTGGCTATGAATCTGACAAAATCATTATTCATGATTTCTCCGTCAAGGTTGAACCAGGCCAGCAAATCGCGATTGTCGGCCCCACCGGCGCGGGCAAGACCACGCTTGTGAAGCTTTTAATGCGTTTTTACGAACTCAACAGCGGTCAGATACTCGTGGACGGCGTGGATATCACGCGCTTTACGCGCGAAGACCTGCGCGATATTTTTGGCATGGTATTGCAGGATACCTGGCTTTACAACGGCACAATATGCGAAAACATCCGTTACGGCAGCCAACACGCCAGCGATGAAGAAGTTGTTCACGCGGCAGACACAGCCTACGCGGACCACTTCATCCGCACGCTTCCTGGCGGCTACAACATGCTGCTTAACGAAGACGCAACCAACATCTCCGCGGGGCAAAAGCAGCTGCTCACGATTGCCCGCGCTGTGCTCTCCGACCCTGCCATTCTCATTTTGGATGAAGCCACCAGCTCGGTTGATACGCGCACGGAAGTGCTGATCCAAAAAGCGATGAACAAGCTGATGCAGGGACGCACCAGTTTCATCATCGCGCACCGCCTCTCCACCATCCGCAACGCGGACCGCATCCTTGTGCTGCGCGATGGAGATATCGTCGAGCAAGGCAAACATGAAGAACTGCTCGCTCAGAATGGCTTTTACGCTGAGCTCTACAACAGCCAGTTCGTGCTGCAAACCAATTATTAATTCGCGTTCGTCAATCTGGCGGGGGCTTGCCCAAAAACAGCAAATCCCCGCCATTTATCAAGTAGAATTGAATCATGATCATCACCCTCACCCCAAACCCAAGTGTTGATCGGACCCTGAAAATCGCCCGCATTCGGTTCAATGAGAACCTGCGCATCCACGACGTGCGCGTGGATTGGGGCGGGAAGGGTTTTAATGTGTCCCGCGCGCTCCGTATTCTGGACCAGGAAACGCTTGCTTTGGCCTGGGTTGGCGGAGGAACCGGCCGGATGTTGGAAGACGGCCTGCAAAGGCTTGGCATTCTCACAGACTTTGTCTGGGTCCCGGAAGATACCCGCACCAATACGCTGGCGCAAGAAGATGCCGGAGAATGGTACATCCGGCTGATTGAACCAGGGCCGCATATCCCGGAAGCAGCCATCCAGGAGCTGCTGGATAAAGCAGAAGCCCACGCGAATACCAACGACATCTGGGTGGCTTCCGGCAGCCTGCCGCAGGATGTGCCCGAAGATTTTTACGCCCGCCTGATTCGCCTGCTTAAAGAAAAGGGGGTCCGTTTATTCTTTGACACAAACGACAACCCTTTACGAATTGGCTCTGTCGAAGCCCCGTTCCTGGTAAAGCCTGATTTGGCGGAAGTCGCGAACATCACTGGCATTGAAGTGACAAATTACGAAGATGCCAAGCGCGCCGCGCTCCCATTCCTGCGCATGGGCGTCCAGCATGTGGCCATCTCAATTGGCAGCCTGGGCGTTTTGCTGGCGTCCCAGAACAAAATTGTCCTGGCGATGCCCCCTAAAATGGCGCCCCGTAACGTGACTGGCGCGGGCGACGCGATTATGGCCGGTTTGGCCTACGGCTTTTCGCAAAACATGCCGCTCAACGAGGTCGCGCTGTGGGCTGCCGCATTCGGGGCGGTGGTCATCTCGACTGAATGGTTGGCATCTGTATCAATAACAGACCTGCGAGACATGCTCCCTCGTGTGGAAGTTCGCACAGTCAACGTGATGTAAGCGATTTTCCCCTGTAGAGACATTGCCATGAGCTTGGTGTTCCGTGTCAATACGGCACGACTTGAGTCCCTGATAAAAAAAAGACCACAAACTACCCTGAGCCCCTTGCGGTTCTGGAAAATTCAGCGCCTTGTGCTGAGCTAACTGGCGCTTCGGCGATTTAAACAAATTTGTATTTTCGCGCCAGTCTTCCGCCTGGTATTTCCAGGCCTTTGTGCCGCACAGCCATTCTGAATACTTATTTCTCTCATTAATGATGAATTATTCTCAAAATTCTAGTGATTGACAAAACTGAGAATTTCGTTTATACTCAATTTATTGAAACGCTGTTTCGCTCTACAAAACTCATAATTGTCCAGCATCCATCTGTAGGTGTTCGAAACTTTGCGTTTGTTGCCCAAATGTTAGGACTTGAGATTGACTGCTACATGCGTCTATCGCTCTTACCCAAGTTCCGTGACCGCTAAGATCGAAGGAATAATTTTTAAGGAAAGCAGGTGACGATTATCAAAGAAACAACCCAACTCCGCAAACCAACGCATCCATTACTATCCAAAAAGGAGATTTGAAAATGAAGCAAAAGTCCATTATTGTGTTCAGCATCCTGCTAATCGCAGCGCTCTTGATTTCTGGCTGCGCTGCCAAGGCGACTGAAGCCCCAGCCCCCGCGGCGGAAGAACCCGCTGAGGACACGGTAGTCACGATGATTCCGGCTAAACCCGGCTCCCCCTTTGATATCAAAGGCAAGAAGGTCTGCTATATCATTCCATCACTCGCCAATCCCTTCCTGAACGGCGTCGCCACCTCCGTCACCGAGCAATTTAAGGCTGACGGCGTCGAGGTGTTGGTATACGGCGCTGATGAAGGCGGTTTAAATCAGCAGTTTGACCAGATTGAGAACTGCATCTCAATGAAAGTTGATTTTATGTACGTCATGGCAGCTGGAGAAATCGACCAACTGCTGCCCGCGATTGAGCAGGTAAAAGCTGCTGGCATCCCGGTCATGGGCGTTCCTCCCCAGAAGCTTGCCCCATTTGATGCCATCATGCACACCAGCCAGTACGAAGACGGCCAGAAAGTCGCCAAGATGGCCTGCGATTTCATCGAAGCAGTCTATCCTGATGCCGCGAATGGCACTGTTGAAACTGCCATCATTGGCGGCGCGAGCTCCAATGTTGGCATGAAGCTGCGCGACGAAGGGTATGCTACCATTACCGATATTTGTCCGAAGGTAAAACTGGTCGCGCATCTGGACGTCACCGGTGACAGCATCCCCGTCGGACAGGCTGCGGCCGAGAACGTCCTGACAGCCAATCCAAACGTCAAGGTTTTCATTGGCCAATCAACAGCGCACGCGCAGGGCATTTCCAATGCCATCAAAGCGCTTCCGAATGTTGACACGACGAAATACGGCGTCTTCGCCGGCGACATGGACCCGTCCATGATCCCCACCGTTACCAGCTGCCAGGACCCCTACAAGGGCTTTGTCGCCATCGGCGGTACAGCGCTTGACGTAGCGACCTACGAGCAAATTAAAAAGATGCTGCAGGGCGTGGAATATCCCAACATCATCAATGATGCCCTGGAACCTATCAACTGCGACTTCTCAACCCTAAAGTAGTCCCGGTCGCTGCTTATTGATTACCCGACCTGAAGGGGAGAGATGGAAAGTGCTCCATACCCTCCCCTTCAGTAGAAATTGAGGGAAATTAAGATGGATGGCAAGGTCGTTTTATCCCTGCAGAATGTAACCAAGCGCTATCCCGGCGTTCTGGCGCTAAACAATGTCTCCATAGACTTTCTGGAAGGGGAGGTCCATGCCTTGCTGGGTGAGAACGGCGCAGGAAAATCAACCCTGATCAAGGCGGTAGCCGGAGCCATTGAAATCGATTCAGGGACGATTTCAATCAAGGGCAACGCGTTCCACAAAATCACTCCCCACATTTCCAGGGAGCTTGGGGTCGAGGTTATTTACCAGGAGTTCAACCTTGTCCCCACTCTATCTGTGGCTGAAAATATCTATTTATGTGAAAAAAGCGAGAATTCAGCGCTTTATAACGCTGACGAATTTGTAAAAAAAGCTGCCGCGGTTTTGGCGCAATTTGATGTCAATATCGACCCGCGCGCGATGGTGCACGACCTTTCAATTGCTGATCAACAGATTGTTGAAATCGCCAAGGCTGTCTCCAAAAATGTGAAAATCCTGATTATGGACGAACCTTCCGCGCCGTTAAGCGTCTCGGAAGTTGAGATGATGTTCAATATTATCCGGCAGTTAAAGGCTAAGGGTGTGACGGTTATCTATATCTCACATCGACTGGAAGAAGTCTTCCGCATTTCGGACCGCGTGAGCGTGCTGCGCGACGGCTGCTACATCACGACGGTAAACACGGCGGATACCAATCGACAGGAATTAATAAAACTCATGGTTGGTCGCGCGTTAAAAGAGAGCTATCCCGCCCGTAAAAACCCTCCTGGCGAAATCGCGCTGGAAGTTAAGAACCTGACCGGAAATGGCAATCGGGATATCTCATTTGTGGCCAGGTCAGGGGAAATTTTAGGCATTGCCGGATTAGTCGGCGCCGGTCGCACGCAATTAGCACAGCTAATTTATGGAGCTGTGCCAGCGCAAAAGGGCGAGATTCTAATAAGTGGCAATTCCGCGCAAATCCAATCACCCCTGGATGCCATTAAACATCGGATTGGTTTCCTGACGGAGGACCGCAAAGGGCAAGGGCTTTTCCTTGAAATGTCGGTCAAATGGAACATTGTTTTTCCCATTCTGAAACAGCTTTCAAAACACAGCGTTGTGGACACAAAAAAAGAAGACCAAATCGCTGGCCATTATAAAGACAGAATTAACATCAAAACCCCCAGCCTGACCCAAAGGGTGATTAATCTGAGCGGTGGGAATCAACAAAAGGTTGTCCTGGCAAAATCTCTCGCGGCAGAATCAGATATCCTGATTTTTGATGAGCCCACCCGCGGCATCGATGTCGGCGCCAAGCAGGAAATCTACCACCTGATGACGGAACTGGCTGACCTGGGGAAAACCATCCTGATGATTTCTTCGGACATGGAGGAATTATTGGGAATGTCTGACCGGATTATTGTCATGTCTGAAGGCAAATTAGCCGGGGAAGTTCAAAAAGACAATTTTGATCAACATTACATTCTCGACCTTGCATCGGGGACCAACTAAAACCGGAGGAATTCTCAATGACCGAACGCTCAGTTGCA
>JAAZPN010000266.1 GCA_012797215.1 Chloroflexota bacterium
GATTCATTCCACAAGCGGCGCACCGTTGAAGATGCTACCGCGAAGGAAAACCCCCGGCGCTGCAAAAAAGAGCCCAGCCTGAGGCGAAAAGTTTCCTGTGGGAGCGCGGCATAGCGCCCAACAACGCGCTGGGCAGCTTTGAGGGCCAATTCGCTTTCCTGCAGATCGGCCTGAGCGAGGCTTGTTTCGATGACTTCGTTAGATACGCCTTTTTGACGCAGTTCAGCTTTGATGAGGCTGACGCCGCGCGGACGAAACGCGCTGCGGTTCTCGAGCCATTCCCTGCTAAAACGGGCATCGTCGAGAAAGCTTTCTTCTTCCAGGCGGCAGAGCACCGCGCTTATATGCTCCGGGCTGCAGCCTTTGCGCATCAGGTAATCGCGCACCTCCTGAATGGAGCGGGAGCGGAAGCTTAGGAAGTGCAGCGCTCTGGTATGAGCGCTTTCCAGTTCATCCTGCTCCTGAAGCTGTTTAATCTCATCCGCCGTCAGTTTCCGACCTGGTTTCAGCCAGGCGGCAGTGAGGCGGTCGAGCGAGAAAGCATACTCACCGTCCAGGCTGATATTCAATCGCTGGCGGTTGCGCTTTTGAGCTTCGATTGCGGTGATTACCTTGTCCATTTAATCCAACAAAGCCATGGTCTGGGGGAGACCACGGCTTCGATGACAGCAAGTAATCCGAAATCACGCGCTTTGCCCAAAGCTGAGCGCAGCGTTGTGTCAGGATTTTATTATATTTTGGTACCTATTATTCGTATCAACTCGTCTGGCTTAGCAAGCGCTGAAGGTGATCACACCAGGGTGTTTCTCCCCGGTGGAATTTGAAATAGTTCAGACAAACCCTTCGTCGTTTGTTTTTTCATAAGCCAAGCAATGCGCATTTTTGTACCAATTTATAAGCCGGTAAATCCGGCGGTTTACTATCCATGCAAGACCTACGCAGAAGCGTGCGGTCCTCAAAGCCATGATCTCCATGAGCAAGCTCGCGCAGAACTCACGGGCAATTCATGTTTTTGTAACAGAGATTATACATTATTTTTAAGAAACTGGGTGTTCCACATATAAGCTCCCGCTGCAGGGCTCAGATTTCAGGGATTCTCATGCTACAATAACTGCATGAGAGCCACCAAGCGAACGGACCACGAAAAAGGCACTCCCGAACAGGCGCACGCGCGCGAACGTTTCTGGCAAATATTCCTTCCTTTGCTGCTTATTTGCGCCTTATTGATTGCCGGCTTTGTTTTGCTGCTTATTTACTCCGGGGAGCTTGGCAGCAGTACCGAAGGGATAGCGGCCGCAGCGCTGGTCGCAATCGCGCTCCCGGTAATGCTCGTATTTTTGGTTTCTCTCGTTATCCTGGTCGCGCTGATTGTGGCTGTTTCCAAGGCCTCAGCCTGGCTGCCAGGCGCGGGGAAACAAGCGTTTGGCGTATTTCGTTCCATTGGCGCGGCAGCGGAAGATGGCAGCCGGGCAGTGCTCGCGCCATTCGTGGGCGTCTCACAGAAGTTAGCAGAACTGCAGGGTTTATTCTCTGCGCTGCGATCCAGTTGGAAAAAAGGAATATTCAGATGAAATCCTCTATAAAAACTGTAACCTTAATTGTTGGCACGGCCTTAGGCGCCTTGTTGGGATATGAGGCAGCCAGGATTCTGATTAAACAATCGGAAGCCGCAGGCAAGAGCTCCCCGGTAACTGCGTCTCAGGCGCTGCAGGTAGGCTTGGGCGCTTTGGGCTTGCTGCGTCAGGTCTCAGGCGGCGGCAAGTAAGTCAGAGCCTGGCGGAGACATTTTTTCACCTTGTTTGAACTCGTCTTTCTCGGCACATCGGCTTCC
>JAAZPN010000002.1 GCA_012797215.1 Chloroflexota bacterium
GACGACCGTCTCAAATCCACCATTCGCATTAACAACAATTTCAACACTTTCCACGCGGTCATGTGCACCCAGTGCGGCGAATGCATCAACATGTGCACCGCCCACGCTATTTACCGCGATAAAAACGGCGTGGTGCGCATTGACAAGAAAAAGTGCGTTGGCTGCCTCGGCTGCGTCGGCTTCTGCTCCGAGCTTTCCATGTTCTACAGCGACGACCAGCTGGTGCCCTTCAAGTGCATCGCCTGCGGCATCTGCGTGAAAGCCTGCCCCGAAGGCGCGCTTGAAATTCTGGTCAGTCAGAGCTGAGAGGAGCGCATAATGGGAAAAATTCTGAAACAAATCAAGTACATCCCCGCCAAAATTGAGCGCGGCTACGCCAATAAATCCCTGTATATCAACGTGGGTGACCTGCGCGTAGAGGAAAAAGAAGTTACCGACTTCATGAAAGACAAGTTCGTGGGCGGCAAAGGCTTCGACCTGTGGTACCTCTGGAACGCCGTCACCCCCGAGACCCGTTGGGACTCGCCGGAGAACGAAATCGTGATGAGCGTTGGCCCCCTGGGCGGCATCACGCAGTACTCCGGCACCGGAAAGACCCTGGTGTGCGCCATTTCGCCGCTTACTGGCATCCCAATTGACAGCAACGCCGGCGGTTATTTCGGCCCGCTGCTCAAGTTCGCCGGTTGGGACGCGCTGGAACTGCAAGGCAAAGCCGAGAAGGACCTGATTATCTTCATTGACGGCAACGAAGGCTTGATTTCCATCGAGGAAGGCGAGGAGTACCCCGAAGACTCGCATTTGTTAGCGGAAGAGCTGACCACGCGCTTTGCCGGCAGCGAAGAAGATAAAGTGCACGTATCGGTAGTTTCTTCCGGCAGCGCTGCCAAGCACGTCCTGATGGGCATGCTGAACTTTTCCTTCTACGACCCGCGCCGTAAGACCGTGCGCTTCAAACAAGCCGCGCGCGGCGGTCTGGGCACCATCCTGCGCGATAAGCGCATCAAAGCCCTGGTGGTAAAGTTCAAGGGCATTAAACCCAACCTGAACAACCCTGCCGATATCGCCACGCTCAACCGCATCGGCGTCAAATACCACAAAGAGATGCACGACCTGGACGAAAAACAGAATGGCATGCGTAAAATCGGCACAGCCAACACTATCCTGGTGATGGATAAGTACGACCTGCTGCCCACGCGCAACTTCCAGACCGGTGGGGACCCGGACGCCGTGAAAGTTTCGCCCGAGGTTTTCATTACCCAATACCTAACCCAGGGCCTGCACGACGGCTGCTGGTACGGCTGCACCATGTCCTGCGCCAAGGCCGCCGACCACTTCAAACTGCTGACCGGGCCTTACGCCGGGCAGTGCGTGACCGTGGACGGCCCGGAATACGAATGCGTCGCCGGACTCGGCTCTAATCTGGGCATCTTTGACCCGCAAGCCATCCTGGAACAGAACTTTTACTGCGACACCTACGGCATCGACCTGATTTCGTACGCTACCACGGTCGCTTTCATCATGGAATGCTACGAGCGCGAACAAATCGGACCGGAGCACACCGGCGGCTTGGACCTGCGCTTCGGGAATGCTTCCGCCTCGCTGGAACTCATGCACCAGATGTCGCGCGGGGAAGGCTTCGGTCTGCTGGCAGGGCTGGGTATCCGCCGGCTGAAAAAGGTCTTTGTGGAGCGCTTCGGCGCAGACCCTAAGCTGCTTGAAGATATCGGCATGGAAAACAAAGGCCTGGAATACTCCGAATACCTGCACAAAGAAAGCCTGGCGCAGCAGGGCGGCTTCGCGCTCACCAACAAAGGCCCCCAGCACGACGAGGCCTGGCTGATATTCATGGATATGGTCAACAATCAAATCCCGAGCTTTGAAGATAAAGCCTACGCCCTGTTCTACTACCCCATGTTCCGCACCTGGTTCGGTCTGTGCGGGCTGTGCAAACTGCCCTGGAACGACATTGTGCCGGCGGATAACTACAAAACCGATACGCCCGCCAAGGTTCCCGAGCATGTGCAAAACTACGTGGATATCTTTAACGCGGTGACCGGCAAGAAAATCGATAAAGACGAACTCATTCGCCAGTCCGAGCGGGTCTACAACTTCCAGCGCGTGTTCAATCTGCGCATGGGCAGCGGCTTGCGCCAGCACGACAAGGCGCCTTACCGCTCGCTTGGCCCTGCGACCGCGGAAGAGTACCTCTCCCGTCAGGAGCGCTATGATAAGCAGCTGCGCGAACTGCAGGGGCTGGACCCAAGCACTATGAGCCTGGATGAGAAAATCGCCGCCACGCGCGCCTACCGCGAAAAGCAGTTTGAACTGCTCACCGACGCGGTCTACAAACGCCGCGGCTGGACGGAGGACGGCGTCCCCACGCCCGAACACCTGAAAGAAATCGGGATGGACCTGCCAATGCTGCTTGAGGTGGTGGAAAAGCACCTATGATTACCGTCAATACCCGCGAGCAGCCCTGGCGTGAAAGCCTGAACGTGCAATCCCTGCTGGACGAGATGGGCTTCATTTTCCGACACATCATCGTGCGCGTGAACGGCGAGTATGTGCCCGAGGAAGCCTACACCCAGCGCCTGATAAGCGACGGTGATGACGTGCAGGTGATGCACTTAATCGCGGGAGGATGAACGATGCAGCCCGAGCGCTACCTGCGCAATTTGCTCTCCATCAGCCAGGACGAACAAGCGCGCCTGGCGGAATGCCGCGTGCTGGTGGTCGGGTGTGGGGGCCTGGGCGGGTTCGTGGTGGAGTACCTGGGCAGGCTGGGCGTGGGCTTTTTGCGCGTAGTAGACCCGGACAGCTTTA
>JAAZPN010000267.1 GCA_012797215.1 Chloroflexota bacterium
AGCGACTGAAGCAATCTCCCGCGATGCCAATAGAGACAAAACTCACTTCAGGAATCGCCATGCTGCGCTCGAGATGAATAAAAAGGGAGATCGCTTCGCGGGCTCGCGATGACGAAAAAAAGGGGGGCTCGTCTTACAGCTTCACGATAGCGAAACGAGGGAGATCGCTTCGCAGGCTCGCGATGACGAATACCAGGGAAATCGCTTCGCGGGCTCGCGATGACGAAAAAAAGGGGGGCTCGTTCTACAGGTTCACGATAATGAAAACGAGGGAGATCGCTTCGCAGGTTCACGATGACGAATACCGGGGAGATCGCTTCGCGGGCTCGCGATGACGAATACCAGGGAGATCGCTTCGCAGGCTCACGATGACGAATACCGGGGAAATCGCTTCGCGGGCTCGCGATGACGAATACCAGGGAAATCGCTTAGCAGGCTCGCGATGACGAATACCGGGGAGATCGCTTCGCAGGCTCGCGATGACGAATACCAGGGAGACCGCTTCGCAGGCTCACGATGACGAATACCAGGGAAATCGCTTCGCGGGCTCGCGATGACGGAAAAACAGGCTGCCGCTCAATTCGCCGCCTGGCCTGCCCTACTCATACTTAAAGCGCGCGATGCCAACCGCAAAAAACAGCGCCGCGAAACCAAGCAGCACCGCGCATTCTTGCAGCACCCCCGCCGGCCCCTGACCGCGCACCGCGATATCCAGAAAGCCCTGCATCGCCCAATAGGTCGGCAGCGCTTGCGCCGCGCTGCGGACCCCCGCGGGAAAAAGCTCAATCGGGTACCAACAGCCGCCCATCATCGCCATCAGCATCCCAATCAATATTGAAAGTCCATTGGCCTGTGATTCGCTTTTGACGAAAGTGCCCAGCATGGTCCCCAGGGCGGCAGCCGCCAACGTGAAAGACACCATCACCAGCGCTAACCCGGCGGGTGACTGGCCCCACTTCAGCTTCATCACCAAAATTCCGAATAGAATCAGAATCGTCATCTGCACCAGGGCTGTCAGTCCCTGCCCAAGGATGGTGCCGCCCAAAAATGTCGCCTTGCTGGTCGGCGTGACCAGTAAACGCCGCAGCGTTCCGTTGGCGCGTTCGTACGCGAGCATAGCCGAAAGTCCGATGAGCGGAATGAACACCCAGGTAATCATCTGCCCGGCTGTGGAGTTCGCTTTGGCATCGTATTCAATCGGGTCCGCTGTGCCGCCTGCCACGCTTTGCAGCCTATCCGGAGCCTCTGAGAGCATGGTCTGAGCTTGTGCGAAAGCGCTTTCGTAAAATGCCTGGCGCGCCGCGTCGTCCGCGAAAGGCTGGAATTCCCCCGCGCGTTCGGTGCTTACCCGCGCCACATCCGCCAGGCTGGAAACCCGCCCGACCGCTAACTCTACCGCCTGCTCTGCCGCCAGCCCATTCAACGCATTCGGCTGCTTGCGCAGTTCAAGAGCGGCACTGCCTTTGGCCAGCGCAGCCGCATCAAACCCCTCAGGGATAATCAATACCGCCGAAACTTTCAGCTGCTCAAAGTCTTTTATAGCCTGGTCATACTCGGTCAGCACCGGATTCACCGCGCTGGACCTTGCCAGTTCTTCAAAGAGCGTCTGGGAAAGCGCGGAACCAGCCTGGTCCGCGACAGTCAACACCAATCTGGGGTCGCCACTTTGGTTGGTGCCGCCGCTGATGAGGTAAATGAACACCAAGGGCAGGATAATGAAGAACATCCACTCCATTGGGCTGGTAAAACGCAAAATGGTATCTTTTTTGATGATAGCCAGCAGCTTTTTCATCATGCCCTTCACTTTCGCACCAAGCCGCGCCGGCTGATCAGAATTGTCCCCAGCGCGTAAAGCAGCGCGCCCATAACAAGCAGCGCGATGAGGTTGGTTTTTATCGCGGAAAGTTGGCCGCCCATGCTGAGAATGCGGAACCCCTCATTCGCCCAGCTGTTGGGGGTTATCATGCCCACCTTGCGCACCCATTCCGGCAGCATGCTCAGGTCAAAAAAGCTGCCGCCCAGGATCCCAAACAGAAGCGCGATAGCGGAACCGGTGATTGCCACTTGCCCGGGTGTTTTCAACACCGCTGCCATCAAAATGCCCCAGCCGGAAGCGCCAAATGCCGCCGCCAGAATCAGCATCATGACAGCCCTCCCATCTCCCCATGAAAGTCGGAAGAGCAGCGAAGTGCCGCCAATCAGAATGATAAGCTGCGCCGCGGCCGTAAGGAAAATGCCAAACCCCTTGCCTCCCAGCACAAAGCCCGGATTGGTGGGTGAAATCAGCATGCGCGCCAAGGTTCCCGCCCGGCTTTCTACCAGCAGTGAGCGCCCGCCAAAGGACACGGTATACATCAGAAACAACATCGCCATGCCCGGCGCGAGGTAAGCCAAAATGTCAAATTTCGCGCCGCTGCCTTCCACGGTAGTCGAATTCAGCTTGATGGAAGCGCTGCCGCTCGCGTTCCCGACCACCTCCCGGCCTACTTCCGCGCCGATAGAGGCCGCCTGCTGTGGATTAATCGCCCCGGACGCAAGCAACTGTTGAATGATTAATGTGCCAGATACCCGGCCAATTTCCACCTGGTTCAGAAAGCTATCCAGTATGGAGCGCGCGATACCCGTGGAGGTCGGGCGGGTGGGGTTCTGGTAGAACTCCACCGCGACAACATCTCCGCCGCTGTCCGGAGAAAAGATGCTTTGGGAAAAGCCCTCCGGGACGACAATCGCCGCTGCCAGCTTGTCCGCGTCCACCAACGCGCGCGCCTCAGCCGGGTCAGTCAAAATTTGCGTGGAAATGAGTTCATTGAGTTCTACTGAGGTAAACACATCCTCCAGCACCTGACCTAATTCTCCGCTGTCCTGATTCACAATTACCAGGGGAATCTGACTGATTCCAAGCTGCGTAGAGCCGGAAAAGCGTCCGGTGAGCGCCCCCATGCCCAGCGTCAGCGCGAATGGCGCCAGCAGCATAAAAACCAAACCGGCTGGATCGCGAAAGATCAAGCGCAGGTCTTTAAACGCGATGAGGAAAAATTTGCGCAGGTTCATAGCTTCAATCCCTTAACGCGCGCCCGGTCAGATGCAGGAAAACAGCCTCGAGGTTAGGTTCGCGCATGTCTATTGAATGGATCTTGATGCCCAGCTC
>JAAZPN010000030.1 GCA_012797215.1 Chloroflexota bacterium
GTGGTCTTTGAAAGGCAGATTGCCACGCCCCCTTTCCGAAATTTTGGCACCGGAACAATTTCTGCAGTGGGGGCTCGCAATGACGAATCACCCGTCACCGCGAGGAGCGCAGCGACGTGGCGGTCTGCCTGTGGTCTTTGAAAGGCAGATTGCCACGCCCCCTTTCTGCAATTTCAGCACAGGAAAAATTCTTGCAGCGGGGGCTCGCAATGACGAATCGGTTGTTGACCCCAAGTCTGGCAAATGCCATTGTCGGGTTGATGAAATGCTGCAATGCTGTGTGAGCGCATTCTGACCTACTGACGGTCTGCCTTTTGCAAAGCCGCGCTTTTTATTTAATTGCGGTTAAAATGGAAGCATGCTGCCAGATTACCGCGTTCGACAAAGAGATTACCTGCTTGAAATTTCCCGCGCGCTCACCGAAGAGTTGGACCTGGACGCGCTGCTGCTGCGCATTCTGCGCATCGCGATTGAAATGCTGACGGGCCACGCGGGCTTCATCGCACTAAAGGACGAAAAACGGGGCTGGCACATCGCTGTGCATGAAGGAATCGCCGATGCCCTGCTTAATTATCTCAAGCGCTGGCTAGAAGCTCAGCCCGCCGAAAGCACGGATGACGATGAAGTCCATGTGCCGGAAATCAACCGCATGTTGAATGACATCAGCATGGGGATGTTGACCGGCGTAGGCATCAATATGATTTTTCAGCAGCAGGTTATCGGTCAGATTTATGTTTTCCGCAATTACCGCGGTTTATTTTCCACCAATGACCGCATGCTATTGACCAGCTTCGCCAACCAGGCGGCTATTGCCGTGCGCAACGCGCGGCTGTACAACGAAACCCGTGAGCAATCCCTGCGTTTGGAAGCTCTGTTGGATTCAGCAGCGGACGGCATTCTGATTCTCACTCCGGACCTGCGCGTGGAACGCGCGAACAGAACCCTGCAGCAGCTGCTGAATGCCAGCGAGGAGGAATGCGTTGGTAAGCATTTTTCTGAAGTGATTCGCTGGGCAAAACCGCCGCAAGGCGTTCCGCTGGAAGAGGCTGTGGCCAGCGGCTGGTCGCAAAGCGTGCAAAATCTTTTCTATTTGGAAGGCGACCTGCTTCGCGCTGGGCTGCGCGAAGCGCTGCCAGTCGGGATTAGCTACGGACCGCTGTTTTCAGCCAACGAAACACTGATTAACGTCATTGCCTCCATCAGGGATATTACCCGCTTCCGCACCGCCGAAGAGATGAAGACCAGTTTCATCTCCGTGGTGAGCCACGAGCTTAAAACCCCAATCGCGCTGATAAAAGGGTACGTGAGCACGTTGCGGCGGGATGACGTAGAGTGGGACCGCGAGATTGTCTCGGAGAGCCTGGCCGTTATTGAGGATGAGGCCGATCACCTGACCGAAATGGTCGAAGACCTGTTGGACGCGACCCGTCTGCAGGCCGGCGGCCTGAGCTTGAAAAAGGCTGAACTGGAAATCCCAAGGCTGGCGCGTTTTCTGGCGGACCGTTACACCGCCCAGACGCAAAAGCACAGTTTTGTGGTGGAATTTCCCGCGGATTTCCCCGTGATTCCTGCGGATGAAGAAAGAATCCGACAGGTGCTCACCAACCTTTTGAACAACGCCATCAAGTACAGCCCTGGCGGAGAAATACGCATCAGCGCAAAAACGCGGCAGAAAGATGTGGTCGTCTGCGTCAGTGACCGCGGTCCGGGTGTTGACCCACGCGACCTGCCGTACGTTTTTGACCGCTTTTATCGTTCGGATGAAGCCGCGAAAACGACCAAGGGGACGGGGTTGGGGCTCTACCTTTGCCGGGAAATCATCCGCGCGCACGATGGCAAAATCTGGGTGGACGAAACTTACAAAGAAGGCTCGCGCATTTGCTTTTCCCTCCCGCGCGAGGTGTAAGGCTGGTATGGCTTCAGCTTCTGACGGGACCGCTTTCCGAGTCATTCTCCTGAACGAGACGAAATCGACCAATGATGACTGCCTGAGAATGGCAGACGAACGCGCGCCAGACGGCACGGTAGTGCGCGCGCTGCATCAGACTGCTGGGCGCGGGCGGGGCGGTCGAACCTGGCATTCTCAAGCGGATGCTTCGCTGACCTTCAGCGTTTTGCTTCGGCCAACAGCGCGGGAATTTGCATTTTTGCCGCGCTTTCCCCTGCTGGGGTGCTTGGCGTTGGCGCGAACGCTTGAGGGCAATTTTAAAGTGCAATCTTCCATCAAGTGGCCAAACGACCTGCTCATCGCCGGCAAAAAGGTCTGCGGCGTTTTGACTGAAACGCTCTGGCAAAATCAAATCCCGAATGCAGTGGTGATTGGAATGGGCGTCAATCTTACCCAAGACGCATTGCCCCCCGAACCCAATCTAATCTATCCAGCAGGCAGCCTGAAGGGGCAAGCTGACATTCGCGTTTCCCCACAGGAATTGCTGGAGCTGCTGCTAACCGAGCTTCCGCGCGTACGCGCCGAGCTCTCTTCGAATGGGTTTATTGAAGAAATCAACGCGCGGCTGGCTTTTCGGGGGGAGTGGGTAACTTTAAGGAAAAACGAAGACGCGCCGGTAAAGGCGCGTCCATTATGGATTGAACAAGACGGAAGCTTACGCGTGGAAGGTGAGAACGGCAAGATTGAGCGTCTTTACTCCGCGGAAATCTCCGGTTGATCGCCTTGGCTCGCGGGTGCGGCGGCGCTTTCTGCCGGAATGCGGGCAACCGCTGCCAGGCTGTCCCCATCGTCCAACACCATTACTTTGACGCCCTGTGTGGCCCGACCTTGCACGGAAACATTGGCTGCTTTCATGCGCAGCACAATCCCTGCGGAAGAAATAAGGGTGATTTCATCTGTTTCCTGCACGACCAACGCTTCTGCTATCTGGCCTATGCGCGCCAACGCTGTTGGATTAAGGGTCGCGACGCCCAGCGTGGCGCGTGATTTGGGCATGTATTCTTCCAGCGGCGTGCGCTTGCCGTGCCCTTTTTCCGTCAGAACCAACAGGTACGCGCCCGGTTCTACCACTGCCATAGCTGCCAGCGCGTCTTCGGCGCGCAAGTGAATGCCAGTGACGCCCATGGTTGTGCGGCCTGTTGGGCGGATTTCTTCCTCAGAAAAGCGCAGCGCCTTTCCGCCGCGCGTGATTAGCAGCACATCATCCTTGCCGCTGGTCAGGCATACCCAGCCCAAACTATCGCCATCATCCAGTTTGATGGCAATTAGCCCGGAGGGCCGCACATTGGCGAATTCCGCCAAAGCGATGCGCTTGACGCGTCCGCGGCGGGTGGCCATAGTGCAAAAGTTCGCCTGTTTAAAATCTGGAACAGAGAGCAGCGCGGTCACGGTTTCATCAGGTTCCAGGTTGATGATATTGACCAGCGCGATGCCCCGTCCCTGCCGGCTTTCTTCCGGCAGCTCGAATACGCGCTCCGAATAGACTTTGCCTTTATCGGTAAAGAACAGCAGGGTTGCCAGCGTGTTGCTGCGGACAAAGAAAAGCACTTCGTCTTCGTCGCGCATAGTTTGGCCCATCACGCCGCGCCCTCCGCGCCCCTGCGATCGGTAGGCGCTGTCGGAAACGCGTTTAATATAACCGCGCTGGGTGATGGAGACAAAAACCGGCGTATCCTGCACCAAGGCTTCGTCCGATAGGTCGTTATCCAGGTCGAAGTCGATGCGCGTGCGGCGTTCATCGCCAAATTTTTCGGTGACTTCGTTCAAGTCCGTACGAATGACCTCGAGAATCCTGTGCGGATGCGAGAGTAAGTCCTCCAGGTCCGCAATCAGCACCATCAGCTCTTTATGCTCATCTTCAATCTTCTGGCGTTCCAACGCTGCCAGCCGCCGCAGCTGCAAATCCAAAATCGCCTGGGCTTGGATTTCCGTGAGGGCAAAGCGTTCCATCAAGCTTATCTTGGCTGTTTCAGCGTCCGCGGATTTGCGAATGGTCTCGATGACCGCATCCAGGTTCGCGAGCGCGATTAACAGCCCGTCCAGAATGTGAGCGCGTTTCTTGGCTTTGTCCAGGTCAAAGAGCGCGCGCCGGGTGATGACCACCTGGCGGTGTTCCAAATAGTGAAACAAGGCGCGTTTGAGCGAAAGGGTGCGGGGCTCGCCGTCAACTAACGCCAGCAGATGCACGCCGTATGTGGACTGCAGAGGAGTATATTTGTAAAGTTGATTGAGCACCTTCTTGGGTTGGGTGCTGCGTTTCAGTTCAATCACGATGCGCAGACCGCGCCGGTCAGATTCATCGCGCATGTCGGAAATCGCGTCCAGTTTGCCTTCGCGCACCAATTCCGCGATGCGTTCAATCAGGCTGGTTTTGTTCAGCTGGTATGGGATTTCGGTAATGATTATCGCGTATCGCCCGGCTCTGATTTCTTCAATTTCCGCGACGCCGCGCACGGTCAGCTTTCCGCGGCCGGTGCTGTATGCCTGTCGAATGCCCTCACCGCCCACAATAATGCCGCCAGTGGGGAAGTCCGGACCAGAAATTGCCTGCATCAAGTCTTCGACGCTGACTTCGTCTATTTCGTCATAACGGTCAATCAGAATATTCAGAGCGGCGCTAAGTTCGCGCAAATTATGCGGGGGAATATTGGTTGCCATGCCGACCGCGATACCGTTGGAGCCATTCATCAGCAGGTTCGGCATGCGCGCTGGCAGAACTTCTGGTTCCTGAAGCGAGCCGTCAAAATTATCCACAAAATCGACAGTTTGTTTTTCCAGGTCCAACAGAAGTTCTTCGGCGGTTTTTTCGAGGCGGGCTTCGGTGTATCGCATGGCAGCCGGCGAGTCGCCATCGATGGAGCCAAAGTTTCCTTGACCGTCCACCAGAGGATAGCGCATAGAAAAGTCCTGTGCCATACGCGCCATCGAGTCGTAGACCGCGGAATCGCCATGGGGATGGTATTTGCCCAGCACCTCGCCAACAATTCTGGCGGATTTTTTGTAGGGCGCAGTGGAGCGATTGCCCATATCCTGCATCGCGTAGAGAATGCGGCGGTGCACTGGCTTGAGGCCGTCGCGCACATCAGGCAGGGCGCGCGCGACAATGACGCTCATGGCGTAATCAAGGTAAGCCGTGCGCATCTGGCTGTCGATATCCACATTGCGCATGTTGCCGGCGTTATCACTTTTCGGAGTTTCGGGGAGTTCTGTTTCTTCGCTCATCGCTTGTTCCTGGCGCTGCCAGAAGGGAAAAGGTAGCCTGGCAACCTTACTATTATACCCTAATTTTTAGCATTTCGCCTTAGAGCCAAAAAATCATAGATTTTTCAAAGATAGCTGTCGTTAATGGGAAAAACCCTAAAACAGATATGAGCGGCAATTTTTACCCGAAAATTTGTCATTTTTGCGCAAGAGCAAGCCAAAATAAAAAGAGGCTGATTTGTTCATCAGCCTCTATGGTCTTATAGGTTGATAACGTCAATAAATAGGGCAGCCGGGTAGTTGGTTGAAAGTAAGCGCGCACCACCAGGATGCTGGCATAAAGACCAGCACCACGCCCACAATTAATAACAGGGCTAGCAGGATGAGCAATACAACCAGGCACCAGCCCATGCGTTTCTTCTCGCCTTGTGGGGTCAGGGCGGGGGCAATCGGCTGCTGCGGGACTGGCGCGGAGACTGGCTGATAGGCGGCCTGGACGGGAGCAGCTTCGGGGGTATAGAGAGCTGGCTCTGCTTTGGCAGCAGCCACCTTTAGCGGCTCGGTTGCCGCGCCTTTCACCTCGTAGCTCATCACAGTATTCTCAGCAAGCGTAATCAGGTCGCCATCCTTAAGCTGCTGCGGGCCAGCAATGCGGGCGCCGTTGAGGAAGGTGCCGTTGGTGGAGCCGAGGTCTTCGATGTAGATTGAGTCGCCTCGGCGCAGAAAGCGGGCATGCCGACGCGAAATTTCGGGGTCCGGAACAGGCAAATCGTTAGTCAGGTCGCGGCCCAAGAATACTTCGTCTTTTTCAATAAAATAGCTGGAGCCGGGAATAGGACCGGACCGCATCACGATGAGGAATTTTTTTTCTGCCATGACTGCTCCTTTTAGTCAGAGGTCGAAGTGCTTAACAGATATAGTTTACTGATTTTAGGTGTGGATGTCAATCATCGCGGGGTGGGCGAGCTCGTCTTGTCCCCCTGAACGCCGTGCAAGCGCTTTGTCATGCTCCTGCGGGAGCTGCTGACGATGGAAGGGTTTTGACCGAAAGGTCTCCATTTCAGGCGCCAACAAAGGGAGACCTCCGGTCAGGCAGCTCGCTCGGTCTGGATACCGGCGAGAACAAGGTCTTTGCGAGGGAGTAGCAGCGACCACGGCAAAAGAATCGTCATTGCGATAAGGCGTCAGCGACCGGAGTGAAAGATTCGTCATTGCGATAAGGCGTCAGCGACCGGAGTGAAAGATTCGTTATTGCGATAAGGCGTCAGCGACCGGAGTGAAAGATTCGTCATTGCGAGCCCCCGTTCCAAAGAATGCGCAAACACTGGGACCATGCAAAGGGGGCGCGGCAATCTCCCGTTATTGAAAAAAAAACAACCCGAAGATCCTTCACTTCGCTCAGGATGACAAAGGACATCCAAGCCAGCTGGCAGGCATCGTGCCCTGTGGGTATCGCATCGCAAGCTCGCGATGACAGATATCAGTCGGCTCAGCTTGGCAATATCAGCGCGCGTCCCCCTGCGCAGCCTGGTTGACTCCGCGCCTTTCATAGGTTAATATGTGAGTAATTCACGTTTGCCTGATTTCCATGGAGTGAAAATGAAACCAAATCGGTCAACCGTACAACGCAGCCTGGCCTTCCTGTTACTTGTTGGCGCGTTTGCGCTCAGTGCGTGTGCCCCCAAAGCCACCCCCACCAGCCTCCCGGAATACATCGGGACCCAGGTCGCGGCGACGATCCAAGCGCGAGCCACCCAGGATATGGCAGAAACCCTCATCGCGCGCATGACTCTGCAAGCCATGCCCACCAATACCCCAATTCCAACCCCGACCCCTACCAACCCTCCGCCACCTACGCTGGCACCCACCCTTGCCCCAACCGTGGTGTATATTCCACCAGCCGCCACGCTCACGCCCACCCCCCAGGCAGTGTGCCTGAAAGCCGCGCTTGTTTCGGATGTCACCATCCCCGACGGCACCAAACTCAGCCCGGGTGAAGCATTCACCAAGACCTGGCGCTTCCGAAACACCGGCACCTGCGCCTGGACCACGGAATTTGACATCGTGTTTATCAGCGGGGACCAGCTTTCCGCGCCTGCTATCCTGGACTTCCCCGCGGCAGTCCCCGTAGGCGGCACAATCGATATCAGCGTCGGCATGACAGCACCATCGGAACCGGGAACGTATACTGGCAGCTGGGCATTCACCGGTCCGGGCAGGCAGGTTTTTGGCATTGGAGCGGACGGCAAGGGTTATTATCAGGTCAAGATCGTGGTAGAATAAGCTGTTACACAATCAAAAACCGCTCGAAAAGCGAGCGGTTTCTCATTGAAAACTGACCCGGTTCAACCGAGAAAGAACAACCCGCAAGAAGACAGACATCGTTCGAATGAATGAGGAGAATTGAAAATGAAGACGAAAAATGCCAAACTTTGGTTGACGCTGCTGAGCGGCATGCTCGTGCTGATATTCGCGCTGAGCGCATGCCAGCCTGCTGAGCAGACCCCCTCCCCTGAGGAAATCGCTCAACGCGTTGCCCTGACGCAGCAAGCTGCCGCCACGGAAGCTTTTGTGCAAACGCTGGTAGCCAAAGTGGACCAGCTCAGCAACCAGCCCACCTGGACGCCGCAGCCCACCTATACGCCTTACCCCACCCCGATGGTGGTTGCGCCAACCGCCGCGGTCGGCACTACGCCTACCCAGGCCGTTCAACCCACCGCTCCTTCGGGCACCAAGTGCTATCAGATGGAGTTCATGGGCGACGTCAATTACCCGCCCGACACAGCAGTCAAAGCTGGCGATAAATTTGTCAAGAAGTGGAAAATCAAGAACACTGGCACCTGCACCTGGACAACTGACTTTGATGTCGTCTTCGTCTGGGGGGATAAAATCGGTAAAAACGCTGATGTGACCTACGCCATCAAACCCGGAGATACCTTTACTGTGGCTGTCGAAATTACCGCACCAAGCACAGCAGGCACTTACATCGGCTATTGGATGATGACCGACAACCAGGGCGCGCGTTTTGGGTACGGCCCCGGCGGGGATTACTCGCTGGCCATCAAGATTCAGGTTGTCAAATAGTACTGTTCCCATCGTAAGTTATAACAAGCCGCCCTCTTGGCGGCTTGTTTTTTTGGGGGCAGGCTTTTATAAAGGCACTATTTGAAAAGCTGTACTTTTACATTAAAGCCAACACACTGGGGAGAAATATTTCCCTTTTGGTATCGCTTCACATGCTCGCGATGACGCTTTATCCGTCGTTGCGAGGGAACCCTCCAGCAACAGGAGTAATCAATTCGTCATTGCGAGGGAACCCTCCAGCAACCGGAGTAATCGATTCGTCAATGCGAGGGAACCCTCCAGCAGCTGCGGCAATCTGCCTTTATTTCTTTTGGGAAACCAGCCCAAAGATCCTTCGCTTCGCTCAGGATGACAAAGGACATCCAAGCCAGATGGTAGACATCGTGCCCTTCAGTCAACGCTTCGCCGGCTCGTGATGGAGCAGGATTCGTCGTTGTGACCACTTGGGTGTGGAGCAGGGTCCCCCCCCAACCAGTGACCACATCAATTTGCCAGGATCCCTAAACATCGTTTGGTCTCTACAGAAAGCTTATCCACAATCCTCTCAGCCAGCAAGAACCCAGGATAAGTAACAAGCTAACACAAACCCAATTTCCTTCACGCTGGAACAAAACATACCCTCAGTTCGTCTTGAAAATGATGTATGATGTTTTAAAGAGTCAAAGGAGTGCAAGATGAAAACGAAAAAGACTAATGTAGGACTTTGGGCAGTCGTCCTGCTGCTTGTGAGCGCTCTGACGCTCTCGGCCTGTAACGCGCCTTTCGTGCCTACCCAAAACCTTGATGACGCCGTCCAGCGCGCCATGCAAACCCTGCAGGCGCAAGCGACGCTCGAAGCCTTCCAGACCATGGTGGCTCAAATGACCCCTACCGCGGCAGCGACGGATGTTCCACCAACGCAGCCGGTTCCAGGGCAGACCCAGGTGATTCCCTCGAACACCGCAGTGCCACCGACCAGCGTGCCCCCGACTTCTGTTCCTCCGACGGTTGTGATTTCCCCGATTCCGCCTACGCCCACGCGCATTCCGCCCACGCCTACGCGCATCCCACCGACCCCCACCCCTAAACCCTGCAACCGCATCGACTTCCGCGGTGACGTGACCTTCCCGGATGGAACCAAGGTGATTGGCGGCACCAGTTTTGTCAAGACCTGGCGCCTGAGGAACGACGGCTCCTGCACCTGGACAAAGGCTTACGACATGGCTTTTGTGGATGGCGACCGCATGAGCTCGCCCAACTTTGTGGACTTCCCCAAAGAAGTGAAGCCCGGCGAATCCATTGACCTCAGCGTTACCCTGGTTGCTCCCGGCACCCCCGGAAAATACACCGGCTACTTTATGCTTGTCGATCAGAACGGCAACCGTTTCGGTCCTAAATCGGACGGTAAAGGCACCTTCTGGGTCAACATCGAGTCCATCCGCGGTACGGGCGTGGTCTTCAACTTCGCGGCGGAAGCCTGCCGTGCCACCTGGACCAGCAACGGCAGCAGCGATCTGCTCAAATGCCCCGGCAAAACCAGCGACATCAGCTCCGGTTACGTCATTCCGCAAGCCAACCCCATCCGGGAAGGTGGCGCCAAGGAAAACGAGCCTGGTCTGATCACCCGTCCGGACAACGGCAGCAGCGGTTTCATCACCGGCGTGTACCCAGAGATTACCATCCAGAATGGAGATAAGTTCAAGGCCACCATTCAATGCGAAGGCAACATGGACGACTGCGACATTTACTTCACCCTCAAAGCCCGCGCTGGCAGCGAACCTGAGGTTGAGCTTGGCAGTTGGCACGAAGTCTACGACGAGCATTGGAATCCGGTGGAAGTCAATCTCTCCGCGTTCGCTGGGCAAAAAGTGACCTTCTACCTGATCGTGCGCAACGGGTCTACCGCTTCCGATAACAGCGGCTTGTGGCTGAACCCAATCATCTACAGACCATAAAACACGAATGTGATTGCAAAACAGGCTGCCAAACTAGGCAGCCTGTTTCAATTAATCGCGTTTGCGGCTCAATAACGTCTTTTAGCAAGTTTTGCGTGGTAAAATTTAACTAATCAATTTCCCGTGAAGAAAGGACATCCCATGAAATCAAGAAAACCGATGGTTGCTGGTAACTGGAAGATGAACAAGACCCTCTACGAAGCACGCGACCTCATCCGCGCGATTCTCCCGGAAGTGGACAAAGTTGAAGGGGTTGATATGGTGATTTGCCCTCCGCACGTCTGCCTGGGCGTTGCCAAGCGCGAAACGGAAGGCAGCCTGCTTAAGGTTGGCGCTCAGAACATGCACTGGGAAGCCAGCGGCGCCTATACCGGCGAAATTGCTGCCGGAATGCTGGTGGATTTGTGCCAATACGTCATCATTGGTCATTCCGAACGCCGCGCGATGTTCGGGGAAACCGACCTGACCGTCAACAAGAAAGTACACGCCGCGCTCAAAGCTAGCCTCACGCCAATTATGTGCGTGGGCGAAACCCTCTCCGAAAACCAGGCCGGGCAGACCGCTGCGGTGGTCGAAGGAATGGTACGCGGCGGTTTGGTCGATGTGACTCCTGAACAAGCTCAAAACATCATTATCGCCTACGAACCGGTCTGGGCAATTGGCACCGGGCTGGCAGCCACCCCCGAAGGCGCGAACAGCGTGCATAAGGACGTGATTCGCCCGGTTCTGCGCGAGCTCTTTGGCGCGGAAGTTGGGAACGCGATGCGCATCCTTTACGGCGGCTCTGTCACTGCCGCGAACGCCGCGGAACTATTCTCCCAGTCCGATATTGACGGCGGTTTGGTCGGCGGGGCGTCGCTCAAGCCGGATTCCTTCGCCGCGATTGTGAAAGCTGCGCTCTAACTTATCTATTGTGATACCTGTACGGGCAGCCATCCGGCTGCCCGTTTTCTTTTCGGGTCGGCTCACTTGACAAGCCCCTCTGAAAACCTATAATTAGTGTATCAACTGTGAACGAGGAAAGTAGCCCATCCGGACCCAACAGGGA
>JAAZPN010000268.1 GCA_012797215.1 Chloroflexota bacterium
AAACTCGCCGACGAAGCCTTGCAGAGCTACTTCAAATTCTTCGTAGCTGATATCCACGGGGGAACGGCGCGTGATTTTGCCTTCCAGGTCGTAGGTATCGGTGGTAATTCCCAGCTCAATGACAGCCTGGTAGCGCTTTTCCGAGGCGGACACGTACTCGCTCAGGCGTACAGCCGGACCCAGCAAGACTACAAGCACCCCGCTGGCGCGCGGATCAAGCGTACCGGTATGGCCGGCTCTACGGATTTTTGTGCCGTTCCGGATGATTTGCACGACATCGTGTGAGGATAAACCAACCGGCTTATCCACAACCAATACACCAGACACGCTGTTGGCCAGGTTTTCTCTGCCTTCCATCATTTCATCAGACATAGTAATCTCACTTGGTTAAAGAATATCCCGGATCAGAAATCTGCCAGGAGTTGTTTTGTTCTTTTTAAGACCTTCTCAACGACCTCGTTCAGAGAGCCCTCCACATCCGCTCCAGCGGCCGCGGAATGCCCCCCACCCCCAAATTCAAACGCGATGGTAGATACATCAATACCCTCTGCCGACCGCCAGCTTACTTTTACCCTGTCGGGGGCTTGTTCAATAAATAGTACCACAACCAGAAGCCCGTTTACAGATGAGAGCAGATTAATCAAATCAGCGTCATCGTTTTCCGGATAATCTGCCCTAATTCTATCATCAAGGGTCAATGCAGACCAAAGCAAATTGCCTTCATGGTGAATTTTTATCAAGCCCTGCCCCCAATAACGCAATTCGGGGATGGAGCGCGAGAGCAAAGTCTGGCGGTAAACCAAGGGCAGGTTGGCGCCTGCATCCATTAGGTTCGCGGCCACTCGCAGCGTTTGGGCATCGGTGCTGGACGTGCGGAAACCAATAGTATCCCCCAGGATTCCGGCCAATAGGCACTGCGCCGCGTCGGCAGACACCCAAAGCTTCCAGGCAGGCAAATGCTGCGCCAGGACAAGCGCGGTAGCGGAAGCATCCTTTTCGACCAGGTTTATCGCCGCAAAATGCAGGTTGGTCGCGTGATGGTCAATATTCAGGTCGGGGGCAGGCAGCCCGTCCAGCACACTGCCTGTGCGCTTCAGGTCGCTGCAATCCACGGTAATCAGCGTGTCAAATCCGCTCTGGATTGAACGCTCAACCCTATCCGCTCCGGGAAGAAAGGCGTACTTTTCGGGCAGCCCATCCTGCAGGACGAGTTGAACCTGCTTGCCAGCCGCGAGCAGAGGCAGCCCCAAGCCAAGCAACGAGCCCACCGCGTCGGCATCCGGGCGGATGTGGGAAACAATTACAATGGAGCGAGCGTTGTGCAGAAGTTCCTGTATTTGTTGGTCAAACTTATGAGTCATCGCGTTCCTGGTCCTCCGCCTTTTCCGCGCTCTCGGCGTTTTGTTCGTTTTCATCGCGCAGCTGCGCCAATAGCGTATCAATCCGGTCCGCCCGTTCAGGGGTTGGGTCCCAAAAGAAACGCAGTCTGGGCATCACGCGCAGGTCAATTTCGTTGGCGAGTTCAAACTTCAGAAAGCCGCGCGCATGATTGAGCGCCTGGAGAACTTCACGTTCACGCTCGCGACCTTCCGGCGCCGAGACGTAAACATTCGCGAAATCCAGTTCACGGTCCACTCTGACATCCGTGATATTCACGCCTGCCAGACGCGGATCCTCAATCTTATTGAGCAGCGTCAGCGAAAGAATTTCTCTCACGCGGTCATTTATGCGTTTCATTCGCAGTGGTGTGGGCATCGTCCCTCCTGTGAAAGAACCTGGCTAGCTTAGCCGCCAAATTTTTCCATAATAAAGCTTTCGATGATGTCGCCATTCTCGAAATCTTCGAAGTTTTTAATAGAAATACCACATTCCATCCCCTCGCGCACTTCGCGTACATCTTCCTTTTCACGCTTGAGTGAGGAAATTTCGCCGGTAAATAACGGTTCGCCCGCGCGCACGACACGCACGCTGGCATTGCGGCGAATTTCACCGTCAAGCACGCGGCATCCAGCTGCCATGCCTGCTTTGGAAACCTTGAAAATTGCCAATACCTGCGCCATGCCAATAACTTTTTCCACCATTTCCGGTTCGAGGAAGCCCTTAAGCGCTTTCTCGACATCTTCTAGCAGGCGGTAGATGATTTTGTACACGCGAATGGAAACGCCTTCCGCTTCCGCCATGTGCTTGGTGTTTTGATCCACGTCCACGTTGAAACCGAGAATAACAGCGTTGGAAGCTGCCGCAAGCGCGACATCAGACTCGGTGATGTTACCGGTCTCGGAATGCAGCACCTGGATGGAAATGTCTTTTTCCTTCTTGCCCAGATCCTCCAGTGAATTCACAATAGGTTCGAGTGAACCGCGCACATCGGCTTTCAAGATCAAACGCAGCTCTTTGGCTTCCCCAGATTTCACCTTGGCGAATAGCTCTTCTAGCGTGGCGCGTTTTAGACTGCGTTTGGCTTCTCGCTCGGCTTTGCGTCCTTCGACGATCTGACGGGCTTCCCGCTCGTTCTCCACCACCTGGAACAAATCGCCAGCATCAGGGAGATGGTCCAATCCCATCACTACCACCGGCGTTGACGGCCCGGCTTTTTCAATGCGTTTGTGGCGTTGATCAAACATGGCTTTAATCTTGCCGTAGGATTCGCCGGCGACTACTACGCCCCCCAGCTTCAGGGTGCCATTCTGCACCAAAAGCGTCGCCATTGGGCCAGTGGTCTTATCCAGTTTTGCTTCCACCACAGTTCCAATACAAGCGCCTTTGGGGTTGGCTTTGATTATCATGTTATCGGTAACCAAGAGGATAGTTTCCAACAAGTCTTCCAGACCTTTGCGGGTTTTCGCGGAGACGGGCACGACAAAGGTGTCGCCTTCCCACTCATCAGGTTGCAGACCGATATCCGCGAGCTGACGCTTGACAAGGTCGGGATTGGCATCCACCTTGTCAATTTTGTTGAGCGCTACAACAATCGGTACCTGTGCGGCCTTCGCGTGGTTGACCGCTTCTTTTGTTTGCGATTGAACGCCGTCATCGGCGGCGACCACTAAAATTACAATGTCCGCGCCTTTCGCGCCGCGCGCGCGCATGGAGGAGAAAGCCGCGTGCCCGGGAGTATCTAAGAAGGTAATCAGACGGTTCTTGTGGGTCACCTGGTAAGCGCCGATATGCTGAGTGATGCCGCCTGCTTCTCCGCCGGCCACGTTAGTGTGGCGTACAGCATCCAACAAGGTAGTCTTTCCATGGTCCACATGCCCCAGAATGGTGATAACCGGAGGACGGTTCTCGAGTTTGTTGGGATCTTCGTCCATGATGACGCGCCGCCAGAGCGGAATTTCCCCCGTCTCTTCAACCACAATTTCTTCCTTTTGCAGCTGTGGGGTATAACCCAACTCAGAGGCGACTACCGCGGCAGTGTCAAAATCCACCTGCTGATTGATGCTGGCCATCACGCCGTTGGACATCAAGATTTTTATTACCTGCACAGGGCTGGCATTTAACTGCGCGGCTAAATCGCGCACACTTAAATTGTAAGGGAGTGTTATTTCTTTCATCCCATCATTGCTCATAATCCACCTCCATTTATTTTCACGTTGGCGGCAGCATTTGCGCTAATCCAATGAGCTTGATGGGAATGAACGCTACATCTGGAAATCCTTAACTCACGTTGTTGTTGTCAGTAGAGGCTTCCGTTTTCTCGGTCTCCACTGGCAAGGTTTCCATATAGGCATTCAATGCGACCATGTCTTGCTCAGTAAGCGCAGTCCGCAGCGCGTTGGCAAGCGGACCTTTCAGTCCCTTGGCCCAGCAGGATCTCACATCATGAAGGTAAGCTCCTCTGCCGGCCAGCTTGCTGGTTGGGTCCACCACCACACCTTCTTCCGTGCGTACCAACCGAATCAAATTTCGCTTCGGCATCACTTCACGGCAACCTACACAGGTGCGTTGCGGAACATGCTTTGGTTTGCGTCTGCTTTTTGCTGCCACCTTTATCTGCTTGGTCTTGTTAGTTCTTGGCTACCAATCCTCGTCCCATTCGCCTTCATTTTTATGCTTATAG
>JAAZPN010000031.1 GCA_012797215.1 Chloroflexota bacterium
GAGCCTGCCGCGCCAGAAAAGACGGTTTCACCACGTTGGACTAAGAACACCAAACTCGCGGTTAGTTTTGCCGCGATTTTGCTTATTTTTGGGCTTGTAATCAAGTTTCAAAACTATCTCAGCTTAATCCTGACAGCTTTACTGATCGTTTTCTTGTTCACCCCCATTATTACCGTCATCCAGAAACGGCTCAAACTCAGTTGGCGGCTGGCTACTACGCTGGTTTATGTATTCATGGCATTGCTAATCCTGGGATTGCTCACCTGGGGCGGCATCACGCTCTTTGGTCAGCTGCAAAACCTGATTAATCTGCTGAGCTCTGCGTTAACCGGCTTGATAAGCAATCTGGAGCAGTGGTCAAACCAGGAAGTTGTCGTGGGGCCTTTCAGCTTTTTTGTCCCGCAGCTGACTGCGACCTATCTTAGCGACCTGCTGGCAGAACGGGTACAGCCAATCCTTGGAGAAGCCGGCAGCCTGATTGGAAAAATTCTTTCAGGCGGCGCGAACCTAATTTTCCGTTCCTTCATGATGTACCTGATCTCGTACTTTTTTACTTCTGAAAGTTACGACGTCAAGCAGCAAAAAATCAGCTTCACGCTGCCCGGTTATGAGAAAGACCTACAGCGCATGGGCAGAGAGATAAACAACATCTGGAACGCCTTCATCCGCGGCGAGTTCCTGGTGGTTGGCACAGCGATTGTGATTTATTCCATCCTGCTCAGCGGGCTGCGCATGCCTTACGCGCTTGGTCTGGCGCTTATTGCCGGCCTGGGGCGCTTTATCCCATACGTCGGGGCCTGGGTCAGTTTGCTGACTTTCGCGATTGTCGCGTTAATTACCCGCCCAACGCCTTTTGGCGTGCTGCCGTTAGTTTACGCAGCTATCGTCGTGCTTGTGGCGCTGGTGGTTGATAACATCCTCGATAATTTCATGACTCCCAAAGTGATGGGGAACGCTCTCAAGGTGCACCCAGCTGCTGTGCTTATTTCCGCTCTGATTGGCTCTCAGCTGCTGGGAGTCATCGGCATCATTCTCGCTGCGCCGGTTTTCGCGACGGTTAAGCTCATTACGCATTACGTTTTTCACAAACTTACCGATCAGGACCCGTGGGAGGGCATTTCGTACAGCAGCCGCCGGAAGGAGCTGTTCTACACCCGCTTTTTCCGTTATTTAAAAAAGCGGGTTCCTTTCTGGTTCACCCAGGCGCGCGGAAAAGTCGCGGGTACATTCCGGAAGCTGTTTAAGCGCGAGAGCGGCTTATCCAAATCGTCTGACAGCCAAACAAAAGGCGCGAATAAGCCCTGAACTTGCATCTGAACAGCGCTTCGTGAGATAATGCAACCAAGAAATTAAAAGGAGCTAAACATGGATAACGAGAAAGAACCTGTGACCACGACTATTGCTGAGACTGAGAATTACCTGGCCTGGCGCGCGGATGAACCGGACAACGAGTCCACCTATCATCTCGAGCTAAACAACGTGACTCTGCACTTCTTCAAGGAAGAGTGGCAAGAATTCCTTGATCTCATCGAAACTATCGTCGACGAAGAGCTTTAATCGCTAAAAGGGCTGCTGGTTTTACCAGGCAGCCCTTTTTCTTACGATCCGTCAAGAGTTTAAAAATTTCTTAGCTTCATCCAGTCTAAGTTTCGCGCCAGCGTAAAACCAGCGCTTTGAATTCCCAACTGCGCTCTGCCGCGGGGATATTCGAGCGAGAGCGGACGGACTGGGTCTTCATTGTTAATTAAAGCGCTGATCAGCATATCCGCGCGCATATCTTCGCCAGGTTCATCCGGCAGCGCCAGCCACAGCAAGTCGGATGAGAGCCTGGTTTTTTGCCAGCTGAGCGTGCCAAGGAGCTGCTTATTGTCGCGCAGAACCAGGTGTCGGACCTCCAGGATGTTCTGCCATCTGGATGGCATCAAAACGCTCCAGGGAGAAAAAGCGTCCAGGTTGGCGTTGAGATACCAGCGGGTTTGCAAGGGGTAGTTGATCGCAAGCCAACGCGCTTGCGCGCTCCAGTCTGCCAACTTGCGAGCGCCAACGCGCAAACTTTGCGGAAACCCGACGCGCTCAGCTGCGGGGAGCAGGCGAGCGGGGGCATAGCGCCATTGGGATAGCGCGTAGATAAACTCAAAGCCCAGCTGGGTATACATCTGGACAGCCGCCTGGTTTTCTGAGCGAACCTGCAGCCAGACTTGAACGCGCGGCCATTGGCGCACGTAACGCAGCGCGTGACGGGTAAGCGCAGAGGCTATTCCGCGCCGGCGGTATTCAGGGGCAACGGCCACGTTCGCTATCAAAATGATGCGGGAATTCCCTTGTGGGTAACTGACAATGCTGATATTGCCCACAATTTTCCCGTTCTCTTCCCAGACAAAACCATCCGGCGCGCCGGAAAGCCTAATCATATCGGGGAAGGATTGGGCACGCTGAGCATAAGCGCGCATTTGGCGCAGAATCCACGCGCCTTCCGGGTCATGCTTAAGTTCAAAGGCAGCTTCCACCAGATTGGCCACCGCGTTCAAGTCCCTTCTGGGGTTTAAGCGGCGGACGTGCAAGTAGGTGTCTGATATTTCGGTAGGCGTCATGCGTGGAACGGCGGGCGGTCGGCACGTGAAAAAACAGCCCCCAATCTTTTAGGGGGCTGTTTGGTGTGCAAGTTTAGAATTCTTGCGAGTCAGAAGATCCTGGGCGGCGCTGGCGATAAACGATGCGGCCGCGTTCAAGGTCGTATGGGGACATCTCCACCCGCACGGAATCTCCCAGCAAAATCCGGATGTAATATCGGCGCATTCGACCGGAAAGGTAGGCCATCACTTCGTGGCCGTTTTCCAGCCGCACCCGGAACTGAGTGCCCGGCAGGGCTTCGATGATTGTTCCATCGACGGTAATCTTCTCTTCTTCTTTCGCCATAAAACCTCTTTCCAGCGTTGGCTACGCTTCGTACGATTTCCGGTAGGAGCGACGAATAGCCTTTTTCTTGTCCATACGCCGCTGTTCACTCTTGGAGATGAACCAGCGTTTGCGGCGCACGGTGCTGAGCACACCGCTCTTCACGACCTTCTTACGAAAGCGCTTCAACAATGAATCCTGCGATTCATTTGGTCTCAAAGTTACACTTGCCATTAGCTATCACCTCCATTCCGGGCAAAAAATATTGCGTAATTTACGCAAGAAATTATTATACAACAAAGTTTGCGAATCACCAAGTGCTTTTTGGCGGCAGTTTGTCTCTGTTTCCGGTTCCCGTCAGGCGGGGAATTCTGACGCTTTCTCCGGTGTTCGGATGAAAGCGCGTCAGGCTTTCAGTCCGCGGGAAAGCTCCCGCACCTGTTCGTGGACAGACTCTCTGGCCAGCCCCAGAATCCTATCGCCTGTCTGCACCACCAGGCTGCCGTTTGGAATCAGGAAATCTTCTCCCCGCCCGACCAATACCACCAGGTAATTGGCGGGAAGTTTCAGCTCGTAGATGGCTTTGCCGGCAAATGGCGAACCGCTTTCAACGGTCAGTTCTCGCAGCATTCCTTTCCAGCTGTGCGTGGGCGCGAGTTCCAGAGGGAAGTCCGCTCCCTGCGGGCTGGCATCCTCCACCTTAAAAATCCGGGCTGCCCAGGGGATGCTGGTTCCTTGAATCAAGACGGAGCTAAGCACGATGAAAAAGACAATGTTGAAGTAAGTACCGGACGCGTCCAGACCGGCAAGCAAAGGATACGTCGCCAGGATGATTGGAACCGCACCGCGCAGACCTACCCATGAAATAAAGGCTTTTTCCCTCCAGGAAAATCGGAAGGGAAGCAGACAGAGAAAGACACTTACCGGCCGCGCGATAAAGATAAGGACTGCCGCCAATGCCAGGCCCGGCAGAATGATCACGGAGAGCCGGCTGGGGAATACGTACAGCCCCAGGGTGAGGAACATGAGAATTTGCGCGAGCCAGGCCAGACCCTGAAAGAAGCGCGACAGGCTGTTCTTATGCAGAAAATCGCTTTGGGACAGCACGAGCCCCATAACGTAAACTGCCAAAAAGCCGCTGCCTTTGAAAGCCGCCGCCGCTGCAAAAGCGAACAGGACCATCCCAACTGCCATGACAGGGTAAAGGCCCGCGTATCCAAGACGCAGCGTATTGATTAATAGCAGGAGCAGGCGGGCCGCCAGGTAGCCGACAAGCACGCCGATTAACATCTGGATGAAAAACAGCCCCACCAAAGAATACCAGGCAAGCCCCGGCATTTGA
>JAAZPN010000269.1 GCA_012797215.1 Chloroflexota bacterium
AATGCGCTGGCGTTGGGCGTTCAGAACGTCATCGTATTCCAGCAGATGCTTGCGCACATCAAAGTTAGCGCCTTCCACGCGGGTCTGCGCTTGTTCCACCAGCCGGCCAATCATGTTGGCTTCGATAGGCATGTTTTCATCAAACTTAAAGCGCGTGAGCAGCGTGTCCACCTGGGTGCCGCCAAAGAGGCGCATCAGCTCGTCTTCCAGCGAAAGGAAGAACCGCGAAGAGCCGGGGTCGCCCTGACGGGCGGCGCGGCCGCGCAGCTGGTTGTCAATGCGGCGCGCTTCGTGGCGCTCGGAGCCGATGACGTGCAAGCCTCCCAGGGCGCGCACGCGCTCCATGTCCGCCATGTAAGCTTTGAAACGCTCAATGGCTTCACCCTGTTCCTCGCTCAGGTCGCCGTTCAGGCTTTGCACCGCTGCCAGGCGTTGTTCCATCGTCAGGCTGTATGGGTCAATCTTCGCGACCGACGCCAGCACCAGGTTTACCTGCACCAGCAGACTTTCCGGGATTTCTCCGCCAAGTTTGATATCCACCCCGCGCCCGGCCATGTTGGTGGCAATCGTTACCGCGCCAAAGGCGCCAGCGCCGGCGATAATCAGGGATTCTTCGGTGTGCTTGCGCGCGTTTAAGACCTGGTGTGGAATGCCCGCGTCGAACAGCGGCTGCAAACGTTCCCAGTCCGCCTCCCGCAAGCCCAGCGCCCCAAGCAGGAGCGCCTGATTGGTGCCGTCCGCCAGGTCCAGGGTTTCGATGCCGTATTGGCTGGCAAGTTTGCGCAGCTCGGGCATGCGCAGTTTGACCAAAGGCTCGTTCAGGACCGCCAGTTCTTTGGGAGCGGTAAAGTCATCCCCTTTCGGATTGAATTTTTGCTTCCAGGCTTCGCGAATGAGAATAGTTTGCAATAAGCGGCGCACCGGCTCCGGCGCGAGGCGGTCCGAGAGACGCTCTGAACTCTCCACCGAGGTGGTGCCTACCAACTGCGGACGCCCAATAACGTGGAAACGGATAATTTCAAGCACAATGGCGCGCAGTTTGGCTTCGGCGGTGCGGTAAATCACATCGGGGTAATCTTTGCGCTTGAAAAAAAGCGCTTTTTTCTGCGGGTCTGAGGCATTGGCATAATAACTGTAGCGGTAACCTTCGTCGTCGCGGGATTCGAGCTCTTGCAGGCCGGTATCAGGCCGTGTGGCGCGGTATTCCAGGTTGGTGGGGATAGCCAGCACATCCAGGCCGTAAATGCGGTAAAACTCCTCTTTTTCCGTGAGGGCGGTGCCCGTCATGCCGCCTAATTTGCTGTACATGCGGAAGTAATTCTGGATGGTGATGGTGGCGTGGGTCACGTTTTCAGCCTGGACTTTGACGCCTTCTTTAGCTTCCACCGCCTGATGCAGCCCGTCTGACCAGCGCCGTCCGGGCATCATCCGGCCGGTAAATTCGTCCACGATGATGACTTCGCCGTTCTGCACGATATATTCTTTGTTGCGGTGGAACAGGAACTGCGCGCGCAGGCTCTGTTCCAAGAAGCCCATCAAGCGGGCTTGCTCCGGGTTGATATCTTCCGGCCGTTCTGG
>JAAZPN010000270.1 GCA_012797215.1 Chloroflexota bacterium
ATAAACCGCAAAAGCATGGCGAACCGCCCTGCGACCTATGTCATAGCCCGAGCCTTCATCCCCCAGCATGGGTCCCCAGCCGCCAACACTGGTTATCTTTCCCCCTTTGTCAATGCTGACCGCAAAAGAGCCTGTCCCCGCCAGCACAACGATACCGCCAGGCTGCGCCAGCGCGCCAAAATAGGAGCTGTATTCGTCTCCCAAACAGACGGTATCAAACGGAAAAGGCAAAGGCAGGCACTGAAAGAAGCCGGGTATATAAAGCCATGCGGCGCTGATATTTTTTGCCGGGTGATCAAGTAGGATGCGTCTGATCAGCGCATTGACCACCTGTGCAGCCTTATCCTTGCCGACTGTATAAGGATTGGAACCTGCCCCTTGGCGAACAGCCAGCACGTTCCCGTTTGTATCCGCCATTAAAGCTTCTGTTTTTGTCCCGCCGCCGTCCACAGAAATGAAAACTTGTTTTTCCATCCATAAAACTCCCGGTGTCCAAAAAGCTGCCTTATTTATCTCGACATATCAACATGGAAGGTATAGCGGTCACCGCGGTAGGTGGACAGCACATATTCAAGCGGCGTTCCATCTTCCAGGTAGGTGACGCGTTCAATGTTCAGGGTGGGTGCCTTCTTGCTGATGTTCAGCAGTTCACATATTTCCTGGGGCGCGAAGCCGGCGGAGATGCTTTGCGAAGCCCTGTGCACCTTCAACCCCTTGCGGGCTAAAAGACTGTACAGGGAATTCCTTAAATCCTCATGATACAGTTCAGGATACAGGTGGAAGGGAACGAAAACATGCTCAAAGGAGACAGGCTCACCATTCACGAGGCGCAGCCGTTTGATGGAGGTGACGCGGGAGTCCGCATCAAGCTTCAAATGCTCCGCTGCCTTGGCCTCACAAGCGATCATGTTCACATCGATAACACGGCTGGTAGCGTCGAGGCCCTTCGCCCTCATTTCCTCCGTAAAGCCTTTGAGGTGATTGAGCTGCATGTCACGCTTGAGGGTTCTGACAAAGGATCCCTTGCCCTGGATGCGTTCAATATAGCCCGCCTGGACGATCTCCTCCATCGCGCGCCTGACCGTGATGCGGCTTGCTTTGAACAAGGCGCTGATTTCCGCCTCGCTGGGCAGTCGGTCACCCTCGCGCAACTTCTTTGAATCAATCAAAAGCCGATAGTAGTCCGCGATCTGCGCGTATTTGGTTCCGCTTCCTGTCATGTCTCTTCCTCGTTTGCGTTGTCATAAGCTGTTCAGGTCATCCAGCAAGTCTGAAGTGTTTTTTCCGTGTGTGTCGCCGTATTCCAGAATCAAGTCAGGCTCTTCACCGGAAGATCGGATGATTTTCATCATTCGCCGGATGTCCATGGTGCCCTCATGTATCCAGTTATGTTGGTCTTCCATGCCGTTGTTATTGTGAAGATGGAATCCTGCAATCCGTCCGCGCAAGGCCTCGCAAAGGTGTTCAAGACACCAGCCGGTACAGTGAACATGTCCAAGGTCAATCAGTGCGGCGCACATGGGCAGGCGGTGAATGAGGGCGATATATTCCTCTTCATTGTATAGGGGGACGCCCTTGTTGGGAAGAGAAACATTCTCGATGGCCAACCGGATGCCATATGTCCGGGCAAGCTGCGCCAGGTTCCAAATGTTCTCCTCGCTGCGCTTCATGCGCTCCTGCTTTTCATCAGGGCGTACAAAACACTCATGAGTGTGCACCACCATATATTTCGCACCGACTTCCTGGGCCAGGGACAGCGCGCGGCGGTAGGCTTCGAAGCTCTCCTGCAGTTGACGCGAATCCTTCTTTTCACTCAACTCCGCCGTATGCATCGGCCCGTGGAAGCTCATGGGATGCCCAGACAAAGACCGCAGTCGCGCCCTGAGGCTTTTCATTTCCTCTTTGCTGTACCTGAAAGAGAAAAACTCAACGCCGAGCTGCGTTCCGCACAAGTCCAAAGCTTCCCGAAACACGCGGTCATCCTCCAGGGCTATGAGCATG
>JAAZPN010000271.1 GCA_012797215.1 Chloroflexota bacterium
AACCTTCCTTATCTCGTTTCCGGTCTTTCACGCTGCGCAGATTGCTAAGGCTGGAAAAACGGGAAATCTGAAACGGGTCGTCCCGGTTGATTTGGTTAAAAAAGTAAGGATCGCGATACACGAAAAGACTCCTCTGATGTTTAGTGAAGGGCTGGCAATTATACTCTGAACGCTTAGGTCTCGCTCTGACCGGAAAACCAGATATCACGCGCGGCCGCGGCAATGAAAACGCTGCCTGCCACGATGATACCTGTGTCTGCGCCTGCCAGCGCTAACGCCCGCGCCAGAGCATTTTCAGCAGGGCTTACGGCTTCGACCGGCAGTCCGTACGGTCGGATTTGCTCCGCAAGATGGTTTGGATCCGCGGCGCGTGGGTGGGTGGAAAGCGTGGTAATCACGCGCTCCACGCGCGGCAATATTGCTGTAAGCATGGCGTCCAATTCTTTATCCGCTGACGCGCCAAAAACAAGCAGGAATTTTTGCCCGGGGAAGTAATCATCCAGGCTCTGTTTCAGGCGGTTCATCGAATCCCCATTGTGCGCCGAGTCAATCACCAATGGAGGAGAATCCCGCAGGATTTCAAAACGAGCCGGCCAGCGCACATCCGCAAACCCTTGCGCAACGGACTCTCGGGAAAGAGCTAACCCTTGAGCGCGCACCTGGTCTAAAGCGCCCAACGCTGTCAGAGCGTTTTGAGCTTGGTGCGCCCCCAGGAGGGGTAAATTAATCTCAAGTTGAGGTTCTGCCAGGGAAGCCGAGCTGAGCGAAGCGCTGCTGTGGGCGGAAATGGATATTGACTGAGCCCGATATGTATGTTTTCCGATGGCGAGCGTATAATGCTGGTCCACCCGTGTGAGCGGCGAGCCGCGCTCCGCGGCAATGCGTTCCAATTCCTGGCCGGCCTCGGAAGCCTGGGGCGAGAGCACAACCGGCACGCCTGGTTTGATGATGCCGCCTTTTTCGTAGGCAATCTCAGTCAGGGAATTTCCCAAAATTGCGGTGTGGTCGTAGGAAATGGGCGTGATAACTGAAACGAGCGGGTTGACGATGTTCGTAGCGTCCAGCCTGCCCCCAAGCCCCACTTCAATCACCGCGATGTTTACCTTATTTTCATAAAAGTATTGAAATGCCAATGCCGTAGTGAGCTCAAAAGTAGTAATTTCAGGCACCTCAAGGGTCAGCGGACGCAAACGGGCAGTCAGGTTCACGAGGGTTTGGTGGTCAATCTGGCTGCCGTTAATCTGGATGCGTTCGGTAAACTCTTGCAGGTGTGGGGAAGTGTACAAACCCACCTCGTAACCAGCTGCTTTTAGCGCAGACGCGCACAGGGACGCGGTGGAACCTTTGCCTTTCGTGCCCGCCACGTGGATGCTCAAAAATTTATCTTGCGGATTGCCAAGCAAATCCATCATCTGGTGCATGCGATCAAGCTTAAAAAAGCGATGGCTGTCATCCAGGTGCCGCTTCATGCTAAAGTCGATAAAGCTGTAGATAAAATCCAGGGATTCCTGGTATGCCTGTTCCAGATTATCCATATACACCTGCCTGCCTCCTAATTATATCCCTGCGCAATCAAAAACCCGGCCTGCCATTGGGGCAAGCCGGGCTCGCATGACGGGGTTAACGGTTCTATTTGGCAACGACGTCTACCAGAAGGATATAGCCGATGATGGAAAAACCATTTCCTCTAAATTCCACCAGCAGACATTCCCGGTTGAAGTTATCGAAACGTCGCTCCGGCATCGGCAGCAGCGTAAGTTGGGTGCCTTCAGGGATGCGTCCGGTGGCGATATAGCCTTCATAACAATCGTTGCGCGCGTATACCTGCCGGATGGTCTCAACATACATCACCGGGGTTGGGGTAGCGGTTTTTGTTGGGGTTGGCGAGTAATCCGGCGTAGGTGTTAGCGTTTTAGTCGGGGTAGGGGTAATTGTCGGCGTCAGTGTAATCGTTGGCGTGAAAGTCCCGGTAGGAGTGCGGGCAAGATTGCGCGCCTGAATAGAACTGCTGATACTGCGCGTAGCCACGCTAATCAAGAGCCCAAGCACAACAAGCGCTAACAATGCTCCCACCACAGCCACGAAGTAACTTAGGGAGAGACTGCGTTTGAGGTTTATCACCTGCGGGTCATTGGGGAAACGCTTGCGAACTCCGCGACTTACAAGGAAAGCGTCCAACGCGAAAAAGCGGCTGCCCGATTTTTGAGCGTCCATAGCGCGATTGATAGCGTCCTGATTGGCTTCGATTTCGGTTTCAAGCGTGCTAATCTCATTTTCAAGAAGCAGGCTCTGGGAGTCGTACGCGTCCAACTGACGCAGAAGGTCCAGGTTTTCGCGCGCGCCGGCAATTTTTTGGAGAGCACTGGCAAGCGTTGGCGCGTCCGAAGCTTCTTTCTGTAAACGCTGTGTATTATCCAGCAGGGACTGGATGGTGGCAGGAATAAGCAAATCCAGGCGATTTTGCAGACGGCTGATCTGAGAAACGCTGCCGTACTTCATTCGCAGCCGTTCCAGTTTGCTCTTGGCATCCGCCAATTTGCTTGGTGGTATTTTCCCGCTCAGGCTGACAATATCGCTGACTTCTTCGATGAGCGAGATATCTGCGCGCACTTCCGAGGCTTTATCCAGGTATTCCGGAATAGCAACCGCGCTCGCGGCGGTCTGAATTTTCCCCAGCGCCTGCACCAGTTCACCTTGTGAGAGAAGGTTGGTGCCTTCTTTGTAAACGTCATAAGCCTGCATCTGGTTTTCCAGATCGTGGCGAAGTTCTTCGCCTTCGCGCCAGCGTTTGATGCCGGCATCTTGGAGGTGCTCGAAGGCTTCCTCAAGATAGTTCAGGGCTACCTGATAACGAAAGACGCGCGCCGCGCTTTGGGCTTTACCATAGGCCTTGCCTGCCTCTGGGGGCAGCGCGACTGAAGGAATGTTGCCTGAGCGTAAAAACTCTTCCGCTTCTGAGTGGTGCTCTTCAGCCCGGGACCAACCGGGCTCCATCTGCATCACCTTTTCGTAGAGTGGGATGGCAGCCTGGTAATTTCCTTTATAGAATAGCTCCTCCGCTTCATCCATCAGCCTTTCGGCTTCAGGGTCGTGACTGGATTGGAAAAATTTCCTCAGCGGGTCAATCCCGGAGTCTGCCTGCAAATCAAGGCGGTTTAGCGTGGGTCTTGGCGAGCTGGGTGGAACCGGAGAGGGTTTTGATGCTGCAGCAGGTTTTTCTTGTTGCGGGGGCTCCGCCGCGCTGGCAGCCCTCCGGCCGCGTTCACGGCGAATTTCTCGCAGTACTCGATTTGCCTCATCTACATCATCAAGCTCCACCTGGTCGGCGATACGATGCGTGGCCAGGGCTTCCAAATAAGTTGAAAGCGCGTTTTCGACCTGTAAAAGCTCGTCATCAGACGGATTGGTTTTCTTAAGTAGGGTTTTGGCCTGTTCAATGAGGTCAAGAATCATTGATGGCTCCTTTCAAACTATGTGTACACTGTTGTATGGTGATTATAGCCGTTTGCTGGCAAGGTGTTGCAGGTGGTCGCGCATCTCTGCGGCGCTGAGGAAACTACCATCAAGTGCTTTTTCCAGGAAGCGCATTTCCTCTTGATTTAATCGGTTTTGCACGTCATAAGAATAAGAGGCTTTAAAGTGCCTGGGAGCGGCGGCGATGTCTTCCGGGCGATTAGGACCTACCGCAACCGAACCCGGAGCCTGGCGACCAGTAAAAATGTGATGCATCGCTCGCGAACTGAATTGGACCAAGTCAAATTGCAGCACCTCAGGTTGAATATTTTCTGGTTGCCAGTGGCCGATGTTCCAATCGAGCATAATCACTTTCTGACGGTAATCGTTCCAGTAATAGTGCAGCAGCTTGTGGTCGAGGTAGGTTGCTCCGCGTTGGTGCGCCTGACCGAGCATGTCGCAAATTTGGATGGAAATGTCCAGCACCTGCTTCATAGTCAGGTTCTTCATGAAATTACCACGGGTATAACCGGCATCGCAGAGCAAATATAGGTTGTCTTCCCAGCGCCGTTCAAGAATCAGGAAGGGCAGCCAGCCATCCGCGAGTCTTTCGTCCATCTCCTCCAGCAAGGTATCCGTTTCATCCGGGGTAAAGAGAGCGAGTTTTCCACTCACCTGATTCGCGCTCGCTTTTTGCTCGGTCTCTTTAGAGAGAGGCGCCAATTCTGTCGGCCACACGCTGGTCGGATCTGGTTTGAGAAAACCTGCTTGCAGCATCGGAGTGAGACCCTGGTCTCCTTGCAGATTTGCTAGGATGCGGAACTCCTCGAGAAAAAGTGGTTTTGCGTACGAAATTTTGTCGTGCCGCATCACTTTAAAGGCCGGGTCGCGTTTGTATACGCCGCTGCCCGTTTCGTCTTTTAACAAAAAGACTCTGGCGCTGGAGCCAGCAGCCTCGGGGATGGCATAATCGTGATTTCCAGCAGTCAGCCAGGTATCCAAAGGTTCAGCAAGATAGAACCCGTTTTCTGTGCTCAATTTTTTCTCAATCATTTTTGACCCTTAATTCGGGCAATTCTACCATTTTTGTTTGGGGTATTCATTAAAGATATCGATATCCTTGGACGCCAGTTCCTGGAACCAGGCTGCCAATGGATGCGTATAATCGAGTGAGTCCAGCAGGTCTGCGGCGTTTTTCCACTCGGTTTGTTTAAGCACCTGGTTGTATTGTTCTTGCCAGATACGGACTTTCGATTGTTTCCTTGAAGGCGGTTCCAGCAAGCTGTGGATCTGAACAAGCGCGTACATCATGTCTCCAGCGCTGTTCCAGGCAAGGCGGGAACGCGCTGAGCCAGGCCTTGCTAGCGCCGTGAGTGTGCGTTGCAAAGTCTGGAGATGGCGGGTCAACTGTTGAAGCGATTGATTAATGCCGCTAAATGCCGCCTGGTTGGTCTGAATTAACCAGCGCAAAGGGGGATTTGGCGCCTGTTCATGTTCTTGCCATAACGTAAAGAAATCGAGCTGTGCTTGTTCTGCAAGCGCGATCATCTCGGTTACATTATCAAGAAACACGCCTTTTTCCTGTAAATGGCGCCAATACTCCACGACTTTTACCAAGGCTTGCGTGCAGGATTGTAAACGAGGAGGCAGCGTTTTGGCGTGCAGGGATTCACTTAGCGCTTGCCAGCGCATTTGTTTGATCATGGTCAGGTGCGGCTGAAGTAAGGATTTCCAGGTTTTCTGAGCTTCGAGCGCGGACTGAACCAAATGCCAGCGCGCGCTTGGATCTGGAAGTGGGGCCTCGCGAGCCGAGACCGTGTTGATTTGGGCTTCTTTCCAACCTTTCAAATAGTCGTAAATATTTATTGCCTCTGTGATGTTTTGTTTGTCCGCGGGTGGGAAGGCGGCTGCTTCCACCAGCTGCGTCTGGGTTGGAAGCATATTGAAAAGATTGGCAAAGGCAAGTGCCAGCAGTCGATAAAGTCCGAAAAACTCAGGTAGAAGCGTCTTGATGCTGTCCAATGCGTTAGAAAGGTCTTTTCCTTCGCGCAGCGATTGGTGAAAAAGCGATAACACATCCTTCTGCGTGGAATTTAGCCTGCCCGAGGCTCCGCTAACAGCCCTGTATTCGATGGTAATGTCTCCATAATCCAGCCATGGGATAGGCCACTGATTGTTGCTGGATTCCAATCGCAGCGTTTCCAGATCTGAGGCTGTCGCGAGGGTTTTCACGCACTGCGCGAGGCTGGCGAGCCAGGCTGGTTGGCTTAAAGATGCCGCTAAATTCGGCATCTTTTCAATCATTTCGCGGCCGAAAGCGTTCACGCTTTGTTCTGGTTGTGGCCCCCGGGAGATTGCGTTTATCCAGGTCTCAAGCGCGCTAATCCCAGCGTGAATTTCTCTGAGGTACGGCATTGTCGGTTCTAGCAGGAAGAACTTTACAAGGGCGTCCTGGCACTTGTTAAGTTCGCCTTCGGTCCAGAATGTAAGAATTTCACGCGTTCTGGATAATTCCAGGTTCAGCCCCTGAGGCAGCAGGGCTGGAAGGTTAGTCAGATGCGCTCCATTCGAGCGCAGCAAGTCCCTCAGGCTCAATAGTTTATCCCCGAGCATCTCACCAGGCTGCAATTGACTCCAGCCCTCAACGAGTTCTTCCAGGTTGGCAGAAAAAGCCTCAAGGGCGTCAATCGCGTCGATTTCAGACGGAAGCTCCTCTCGGGTATGCTGCAGACG
>JAAZPN010000272.1 GCA_012797215.1 Chloroflexota bacterium
GAACGCCTGAGCGCGGACCCCACCATCGCGGATAGAATTGACTCGTCCAGCCAATTTTACGACCCGGAATTGTGCATGTACCTGCACTACACCCCGGACGCGCAGGCGTACGCGCACGCGATGCAGGTTTACCCTGCTGGGGATGCGGCTTACGTCGCCTTCCGCACCAAAGAGCTGCCAAACGCCGTCCGTTGGTTCGCGCGCACCGGCAGCGAAGACGCGCTTGCATTCGCTATCCCCAGTACGAACAACCACCTGGGGTTTGCCCGTAACGATGCCAAAGGTCTCATCCGTGAAATTGGCGCCCAGAGCTGCCTGGAAATGCGTTACCAATTTGGTTATCTGACATCCGATGAACGTCGTGATGTTGAAATCAAAATTGAAAAAATTCTCGGCAAGGCCTGAACAGGACAGCCCGAGAAGAGTAGAAGCAAGAGGAGTTTGAAATGACAAAAGAAATTGATGTGATTGTTCTGAACAGCCACGGCGTGGGGCAGTTCTGCAATATTAAACGCCTGCCTTTCCTGGGCGAGACCCTGCGCGCCTGGAACTGGCGCGTGGAAGAAGACGGCGGAAAAGGCACAACGGTTGCTGTATCTCTCGGCCGGCTGGGCGTAAAGACCGCCTATATTGGCAAGGTCGGGAAAGACCCTTGGGGCGACCTGGGCTTCAAATGGATGGGTGATGCAGGCGTGGATACCACCTACATGTACCAATCCGATGAGGTCGCGACCGGAACCGGCCTGGTGATGATTGACGAAGACGGCAACAATACCATCGTGGACGGCGACAGCTCGCTTGAGAAACTGACTGTTGATGAAATCCGCGCCGCGTTGGAAGACATGAAGGACGCGAAGTTCTTCATCACCGGGTTTGCCATGCCGCAGCATCTGGCGCTGGCTGGCGCAAAAATGGCGCACGAGATGGGCATTACCACGCTCCTGAATACCAGCCCGCTGCCGCATGAACCGATGGGCGACCTGAGCTATATTGATTACATCGTACTCAACGAGGTTGAGAGCCGGGAGTTGGCTGGATTCGAAGAAGGTTCCACCGAGTATGAGCAAATTGCCCGTAGGGTAAGAGAAATCTACCACTGTGGATCCATCGTTATGACCCTGGGCGAAGAAGGCTGCCTGGTATTGCATGAGGATAATGTCTACCGCGTGCCTTCTGTCAAAGTGGATGTGGTTGAAACCGTCGGCGCTGGTGATAGCTTCCTGGCTGCTTTTGTCACCAACCTGGTGTGGGGCAAATCCGTGGAAGAAGCTGCCGCCTGGGCAGTCAAATGCTCCGCGCTCAAGGTCACCAGGGCAGGCACCATTCCCGCATTCCCCTTCCTGCGCGAAGTAGAAGCATTCATCGCGAAATTGGACGAAGCTAAGTAAAGCGTTACATAACATCGTCTCTCTTGTGCTCGGTCAAAAGAATAGAACCGGTTCGTTTGAACCGGTTCTATTCTTCTTAATTCGCTCAACTTGTCATTTTCAGGCAGTTTTTTGACTAGCTGTTGTAATCGTATATTTTCGCAACACAATTAACTAATCCCTTGAATTATCATTGCAAGCCCCCGCTGCAGGAAATGTATGAACTCAGAAACCAAGAGGGCGCGGCAATCTGCCCTTTGAGCGCGGAGAATAAAATTTCCCTAAGCTCTTCAAGTTCGGGGAGGCGGACTGCCACGACCCTTGGGTATTGTGCGCAGTTCTATTGACCTCTCATAATTCGGCAATGTGTCTCGCGATGGCCTAACAGGAAGGGACGCGCTGACTTGGGCTCGATGTGAAATCTGAGGAGACGCATAAGTCTACGCATCGGGTAAATATACTCTGGGGAATCCGATGCATCTCCCTGTTCTTTGTCTAATATTTACCGCTAACCTTACAGCGCGCGCATTAAATCTTTCGTGCGCAAGTAAAGCTCGTCAAAGACCTTGCGGTAACGCGCGTAGAGTGCCTGGTTGTCCGGGTTGGGGGTATACACTTCGGCGGGCGCGATTTTCTCATCCAGGTCCGCAAAACTTGCGCTGTTACCAGCTGCCACCGCCGCAAGCAGAGCGTCCCCAAAGGAGGCGCCAATCGTGATTTTGGCAGTCTGGATGACATGACCGCTGATATCGGCGATGATTTGCAGCCAGAGCTTGTTTTGCGTGCCGCCCCCCACGGCCATAATCTTGGTCAGCGGCTGGCCGTTTTCGCTGATGATATCCAGGTGCTGCGCGATGCTGTACCCTACGCCTTCCAGCGCGGACTTGTACATATGCGC
>JAAZPN010000032.1 GCA_012797215.1 Chloroflexota bacterium
ATGGAAAGAACCAATAGGGGAGTGAGCCAGACTGCTTTTTCTTCCCTGAGGATTGCCTGAATGGTTTTGCGCGGTTTTAATAGGATAGCCGGCAGCAAAGCCCAGTTCAACACAGGCTTAAGCGTTTTCTTCTTTTCTATTGTGGTTTCAGACATGGCAACCTATCTTTTTCGTGACATTAAGTTCAAGACGAAAACAAGCGCGGATTGTTCCCAAAGTGTCCGCTTAGTTCTTATTCAGAAGTATAAACATAATTGCTTTCTTTGGTAACTGCGCCGCATATCCTTGCTGGAATGGCGTGTTTTTTCTTCAAATTGTACAGGTCTCAGGCAATCTGAGAATTATATGTCCAAAGAGAACTAAGCAGCAGTCTGCTTTCCGCGCTCCGCCTATCAGCAAGTTCCGTGAGCCAAAAGGATTACTTTCTTCCCAAGTTGGAAAAGACGGTTGTATTCCTGGCAGGCGTCCGGGGTGCGCATAGCCACTAATGGCACGCCGGCAATTTTGGCGGCTTCAAGCGCCTTTTTCCCAATTTCCAGCGCGCCTTCCACTCCCGTACCAATCAATAGGATTTCCGGCGAGCGCTTGAGCGCGCGCATCAGCATCTCGGGCTTAAGTTTATGCCCTTCGCGTTCATGCCAGGCCGAGACACCTTCCGCGGAAAGAAAGATATCTTTACCAACGCCTTGGTCAGGGCTGTGAACTTCGCCATTGATTGTGAACTTACCCCAGTCAAACTGGGTAATTGGTCCTTGCGGGTCTTTGAACATAGTACGCGCCTTTTTTGCTTTGCGACTGGACAATGTTTACATTGTAGCCTTTCCTGGAGAAAAAACACAAATCCATAATCAAGTCAGGCATCAGCATCCGCGGTAATCCTTAGGTTCGCCCCTCCACAATCTGCCACAAACGGAGCCCTGCGAGGCTACCTGGCATGCTGGAATAACCTGTGGTATATTCAGCCTGTTTAGTTGAATTGCATACTTTTCAACAGACCAGGTTGCACCTGGTTTTCTTGTGCCAATTGACCGCTCCCGAACATTTAATGGATAGCTGCGCTGCGGGGCGGGGGAGTGGGCGCGTTGTGAAATTTCGCGCAGAACGCCAACCATTAAAGGATTAATGTGAATTTTGATAGTTTTGCTTTTCACCCGCTCATCAAAGCGGGTATCGCGGCGGCGGCGTACGAGCTGCCAACCCCGATTCAACAAGAAACCATCCCGGTAATTCTGGCGGGCAAGGATGTCTTAGGTCTCGCGCAAACAGGAACCGGTAAAACAGCAGCCTTCGTGCTGCCGATTCTTCAGCGCTTGATGCGGGGAGGTCCGCGGGGCAAGCTGCGCGCGTTGATCGTTGCGCCTACCCGCGAACTGGCGGAACAGACCCAGACCTTTATCAAGCTCTTAGGACGAAAAACAGGTTTGCGCAGCATTTCAATTTACGGTGGGGTCGGGTCCCAACCTCAAATTAAAGCGCTCAAAGAAGGCGTGGACATCGTGGTTGCCTGCCCGGGCAGGTTCCTGGACCTGAGGGACCAAGGCGCTCTGGACTTGAGCCGGGTTGAAGTGTTGGTATTGGATGAAGCGGACCAGATGTTCGATATGGGCTTTTTGCCGTCCATCCGCCGCATCATTGATGCGCTGCCTCAAAAACGCCAGACCCTGCTTTTTTCTGCCACCATGCCGGATGAAATTCGCAAGCTTGCCAACCAAATCCTGCGTGACCCGACGACCATCGAAATCAGCATCACCGAACCGGTGCGGACAATCACGCACGCTGTGTACCTGGCGGAGTCTGCCAATAAACAGGATATGCTCCTGCGTCTGATAAAAGAAGCAGGCAGTGGCAGCATTTTGGTCTTTATGCGCACCAAGCACCGCGCGAAAAAGACCGCTTTCCAACTGCAGCAAGCTGGCGTTTCCGCCACTTCCCTGCAGGGCAATCTCTCCCAATCCCAACGCGACACCGCCATGCGCGCTTTTCGGGATGGCAAGGTGCAGGTTCTGGTCGCTACCGATATCGCAGCGCGCGGTATTGATGTTTCCAGGGTCTCACATGTCATCAACTTTGATATGCCAGACACCCCCGAAGCCTATACCCACCGCACTGGCAGGACGGGACGCATGGAGCGCCTTGGAACCGCGCTTTCTCTGGTCTCCCAGGAAGAATTAGCAATGCTGCGCACGATTGAACGCCTGATGGGGCAAAAGCTGGAACTGCGCCGAATGGACGGGTTTGAGACAAGTTTCAATATTAACAGCCCGGCGCTGAAGGTTGTCCGGCAGACGAATAGAAAACCAGACAGCGTGAAGGTTTCGCGCCTGAATGATGTAAACCCCAGCGCCAGGCGAAAAACTGGCGGCGAAGTTTCGAAATCCGTTGGGATTCCGCAAGAAAAGCAGCGGCGGGTTTACAACAAGAACCGCTACCGCTCGTACTAAAAGCTGACCCACTTATCTGTGACATCCATCCGCGAGGATGGATGTTTTGTTTACGGCAATGCCGCAGCATCGCGATGCCAAAAAACGGCACAGCTGGTCGTTCGCTGCCGCGGCATTCCGCGCAATTTGCTGGTTAACCGGCAGTCTGGCTATCAACTCCGTTATAATCAAAAAACACGCCTCTCAGGCAGGCAAAGGAGCATGAAATTGAAACAGGATCTCAAACGAAACATTGAAAAATTAATGGCGCAGGGTGCAACGTACGTGGACGCCCGCTGGTACCCTTTTGAGGAAACCAACAGCCTGATGATGTGGAACGGAAACCTTAAAGACCTTTCCGCTTCATCCCAGAGCGGAGTAGGGGTGCGCGTGCTTTATGGCGGCGCCTGGGGTTTCTCGGCTGCTTCCAGATTGGAAGACCTTGCCGCCATTTTTGATAAGGCTTTTGACAACGCCCGCACGGCCGCTGAGCGGGTGGATTTCCCGGTTCGGCTGGCTGAGAAGGACACTGTGCAGTCCTCGTTTGCCAGCCCGAACCAGATTGACCCTTTCAGCGTCCCTCTGACGGAAAAACTGGAATTTTTGCGCAGCATGGACGCGAAGCTGAATCAGGCTGGAGTCGCCCAGCGCGTGGCTGCACTAAATTTTGTCAAACGACAGATTGTGTTCCTGGATTCGGAAGGCAGCGAAATTGAGAAAACCATCATTGACGTCTTTCCCTCATTCCAGGTGATGGGCATTGATAAAGACGGCGAAATGCAGACCCGCAAGTACAAATCCGCGCGGCATGGCAGCACGCGCGGTTGGGAATCCCTGGACCCCGCCTATTTCTCTGCCACCGCGGAACGCCTGGTGCGCGAGCTTAACCAGCTGTTAGTCGCGGAAAACTGCCCGAAAGACGTCCGCTCGGTCATCCTGCTGCCCGGGATCATGTTCCTGCAAACGCATGAAACCATCGGGCATCCGCTGGAACTGGACCGCATCCTCGGCTATGAGCTGGCTTTTGCAGGCGGCTCTTTTGTGCGCCTGGAAGATTTTGGCAAGCTGCGCTACGGGTCAGAAAAGTTGACAGTCCGCGCTGATGCCACGCTTGAAAACAGCCCGGGAAGTTTTGGCTTTGATGATGACGGCGTGCCCGCGCAGGACAACCTGCTGATTGACAAGGGCATCTTAGTTGGCGCGATTAGCGGCAGACAAATGGTGGAAGAAGCCAATGCCAGAGCCCGCCGGCAGATTTTCAGCGGCAGCAGCGGAGCGAACCGCGCCACCGCTTTCTACCGCGTCCCGATAGAGCGCATGACCAATATTAATGTAGACCCCGGCACGGATGGAAGCCTGGACAACATTGTGCGCGGTACCGAACGCGGCGTCATCCTGGATGG
>JAAZPN010000273.1 GCA_012797215.1 Chloroflexota bacterium
CATACGCTTGTGGCAGACTCGAGATAAAGGCATGCGCTTGTGCTTTTTTGGCTGCGTCTTCCACTTCTTCCCGGCTTGCTGTAGGTTTGCTGAAGGCGATATTTTCAAATATGGATTTGGAGAAAAGGAAAATATCCTGTTCAATGATTGAAATCTGGCTGCGCAGGGTGTCCAGTTTCCAATTGCGCAGATCCACTCCGTCAATTTGCACAGAGCCTGAGCCAGGGTCGTAAGTGCGGTTGATGAGCCTGACCAGCGTTGTTTTGCCTGAACCAGTTTGACCGACGATTGCGACCGTCTGGCCGGGCTGCACCCGAAAACTGATATTCTGCAAAGCGGAATTGTGGGCGTCATACGAAAAACTGACATCCGAGAAAGACACTTCACCCTGAAGCTGGTCAGCATTGCCGCCGTCGTTTTTATCCAGGTTATTCTCTGCGTTCATAATGGAGAGCAGTCGCCGCGCGCCGGCAATGCCCAGAGAGATCTGAGAATAGGAATGAATTGAGGTGTGGGTAGGGAAGCCCAATAGGGAGAGCGCGCTGAAATACTTAATTACGTCCCCCAGGGGGATAACGCCATTTTGGAACAAAATTAGAGCATGGAGCAGCCCAAAGCCCATTGCCAGTGCCAGAAGGAGCAAAGGCAGAAAACGGGCTTCCATATCGCCTTGTTCCACAGACGCGTTTCTGTAGGCTCTGATATTGCGCTGGAAAAGGCCAATTTCATTTTCCTCCTGAGCGGCGGCTTTGACTGTCTCGACCCCATCAATTGCTTCAGCCAGACGGCTGTTCATCATACCAAAGCTGCTGCGTACTTTGCCTGTGATTGGCTTGAGTTTTTTGAGATACAAAAGAATGGAGAGAAAGTAAGTGAGAATGAACAAGAGCGGTGTAAGCAGCAGCGATGGATTGATTTCCCAGCTGATTATCAGGGGGATGAATAAGAAATTTATGGATCCGATAACCATATTGATGCCCGGACTGAATAGGAAATTCACTTCGCGGATATCATTCGTGGCGCGCGCCATAAGATCCCCAACCGACTGCAGCGCATGGAAAGTCATGCTTTTTCCAAGCAAGTTAATATAAAACTCATCGCGGACGTCCCGCTCAATTTTCTGAGCGGTGGCTTCAAAGCCAAAATTGCGCATCAACTGAAAGAGACCGCGAATGACCTGCGTGTAGGTGATAATAATTGCGGCGCGGATGAATACGTTTTTATCCGGTGAGCCGCTGGTCAGGTTGGTGAAAACAATGCCGAATTGCACCGCGGGGACGGCTGCCAACGCGGCATTGCCAGCCGCACCTACCAGCGCGGCAAGAAAAACCGCCCAATGATGGAGTGTGTGCGAAAAAAGCCAGGCAAACGGATTTGCCTTGTTCGTCTTGTAACGAAAAGGAATCGAGAATTCGCTAATACTCATTGATAATTATGAAACCGATGATAAATTCTAACCCATTGTACCTTAGGAGCAGGGGAAAAATACAAAAAAAGCGCATGATGACAGGGAAAGGCACAGGTAAGGGAAGTGGTAATCGGCAATTCTTTGAACCCTGGTGATTAGAAGCAATTTGCCCATCTTTAGCTGTTAGTGGAAAGCAATAAAGCGGCTTGGGGTATCAATAATCAGATTAATAGCTTGAAGCATCTTGACGGATGCTGTGTGTAAAGGCTATAATCAAGTAAGTAAGCAACATTAATCAGATTAATAAAGAAACGGTGATGAATAACAAGAGCAGTTTGCTCGATTATCTGGCCGAAGCGCACCAAGCGCAGGCATCGATCCCCAGCATTCCAGAGCTTAGCAATGTGCTGGGGATTAGCGTTGCCAGCGTCCGTGAACAGCTCGAGGTGGCGCGCTCCCTGGGTCTTGTAGATGTGAAGACCAAAGTAGGTATTCAGAACCGCGAATTCACTTTCAACCACTTGTTGGAACTAGGGCTGCGTTTTGGCGCGAAGGTACAGCCTGGCACGCCGGATGCTTTCCGCGATTTGCGGAAACATGTCGAGAGCAGCTACTGGCACGAAGCCGCGCCGCTGCTCACAGCGCAGGATAGAGAAACCCTGCAGGAGATTGTCCGCAGTGCGTTCGCGCGAATATCTAAGGAACCTATCAGCAATCCGAGCAAGGAGCATCAGGATTTTCACCTGACGATATTTTCTCACCTGGAAAACCCAATTGCCAGGAGCATTCTGGAAACTTTTTGGAAACTGAACGTAGAGGCAGAACGCGATTTACAGCCGGACCGCCCCTATCTTGAAAATGTGTGGACCTATCACCAACGCATCGCTGACGCGATCTCCGCGCAAGACTATCAGCTTGGTTATCAATGGCTGGTTGAACACATGGATCTGGTGAAACAACGCAAAAAAGCTGAGTTATCCCAGCGTTTCGAATAATTGGTAGTAAGGAGAGCAACAAGAGCTATGGATCATCCTAACGAAAACGCACAGACAGGACAAAAACCGCTTGTGAACGATTTTTGCATGACAATTTGCACTGTCAATGGGTCTGGGAGCGCGACGGCGAACACGATTTTGTACCGGGCGCTTTTTAATATGGGGATTCCCACTTCTGGTAAAAATATTTTTCCATCAAATATCAAAGGGCTACCAACCTGGTTTGTGATTCGCGCCTCAGAAAAAGGGTATCTTGGCAGAGTGCCGTATGATGACATCATCGTCGCGATGAACGCTGACACTTTCGCGAACGACCTGACGTACCTGCCAAAAGGCGGCGTAGTCTTCTACGCTGACCACCTGCAGAAGCCAGCGGATGCCAATCCCGACCTTGTCTATTACCCCATGCCCATCCGCCAAATGGTGCGCCAGGCAGAGGTCCCGCGAAATTTGCGCGAATACATGGAGAACATGGCTTATGTCGGCATTGTGGGTCAGATCCTGGGAATTCCGATGGAAAATATCGAGTATGCCCTGCGCAAACACTTTGGCAGTCGTCAGACGGCATTGGAATCTAACCGGAGTATGATCCAGTCGGGTTATGAGTGGGCAAGCGCCAATGTGATTAAACAAGACCGTTACTCCGTGCGTGTGCTACCGCCACTCGCTGATTACATCCTTACCGATGGAAACAATGCCGGGGCGCTGGGCGCCTTGTTTGGTGGCGCCCAATTCTGTTCGTGGTATCCAATTACGCCAGCTTCTAGCTTGGTGGAATCAATGATCGCGCAGAATCCAAAACTGCGGAAGGATCCGCAAACTGGAAAAAACACTTGCATTATTCTGCAGGTTGAGGATGAGCTGGCAGCGGCGGGTTCCGCGATCGGAGCGGGCTGGGCGGGTTTGCGCGCGATGACTGCGACCTCCGGCCCTGGACTGAGCCTGATGACTGAAAATGTCGGTCTGGCTTACTATACCGAAACACCGGTGGTTATTTGGGATGTTCAGCGCGTGGGACCCAGCACCGGATTGCCAACGCGCACCGCTCAGAGCGACCTGGCAATGGTCTATCGATTGGGACACGGCGACATCAATCACATCATCCTGATCCCTGGCAGTGTGAACGAATGCTTTGAGTTTGGATGGAAAGCGTTTGACATTGCTGAACACTACCAGACGCCAGTCTTCGTTATGAGTGATCTGGATCTCGGAATGAACCAATGGATTACCAGGAAATTCGATTACCCGCACGAGCCAATGGACCGCGGCAGAGTGCTGTGGGAAGATGACCTTGCCCGTTTTGAAGGCGCCTGGGGCAGGTACAAAGACATTGAAGGAGATGGCATTCCCTGGCGAACGGTCATGGGAAACCAAAACCCTGCCGCGCCGTACTTCACCCGAGGAACTGGTCACGATGAATACGGCAACTACAGCGAAGACCCGCAGAACTGGGCCAAGACCATTCAGCGCATTAAACGCAAACTGGAAAGCTCTTGCGAATACCTGCCTTGTCCGATCATCCGGAAGAAGCCAAATGCCCGCATAGGGATAATCGCCTTAGGCTCTACTGACCCGGCAATTATTGAAGGGCAGGACCAGCTTGAGGAAGCTGGTCTTCCGGTCGACTACCTGCGCATTCGGGCTCTCCCTGTGTGCTGTGACGTACGGGAGTTTTTGGAAAATCACGAGAAAGTGTATGTCTTGGAGCTTAATCGCGATGGGCAGTTGTACGGAATCCTAATCCAGGAGCTGCATGATTATTCACCCAAACTCATCTCAATATCAGAAGTTGATGGCCTGCCAATGACCGCTATCTGGGTAAAGCAACAAATACTCTCCAAGGAGCAACAAAATGGATAACGCGCAAACCACCAAGGTTGAACGGAATTTTGTCGGGCTTTCGCCAATCGATTATCGTGGCAAACCTTCAACGCTCTGCCCGGGTTGCGGACATAACACTGTTTCAAACCAGATTCAACAGGCCGTCTACGAGCTGGGCATCGTGCCTGAAATGATCGCGAAATTTAGCGGCATCGGGTGCTCCAGCAAAAGCCTGAACTATTATTTGTCGCGCTCATTCGGGTTCAACGGGCTGCACGGCCGCATGCCTACCCTGGTTTCCGGGGCATGTTTTGCTGACCGGCGCATCAAAGCTTTAGGAACTTCCGGGGATGGGGATACCGCCAGCATCGGACTGGGGCATTTTAAGCACCTCATCCGCCGCAACGTTCCGATGGTTTACATTATTGAAAACAATGGTGTCTATGGATTAACCAAAGGTCAGTTTTCAGCTACCTCGGATTTGGGATTGGAGCTGAAGCATCAAGGGAAAAACTTCTTGCCTCCGTTGGATCTATGCATGGAGGCTCTTATCAGCGGCGCCAAGTTCGTCGCCAGAGCTTTCTCCGGTGATATCAAACAGATGAAAGAACTGCTGAAAGCTGCGATTGCGCATAACGGCATTGCTGTAATCGATGTGATCAGTCCCTGCGTAACCTTTAACAACCACGATGATGCCCTGCAATCCTATACCTGGGGTAGGGAGAATGAAGCGCCTATCCAGGACATAACCTACGTTCCGCGCGCCCAGGCCATTGAGATTAAAGAATTCCAGGAAGGGGAAACGCGCGAAGTGAGACTGCATGACGGTTCCAGTATTATCCTGAAGAAAATTGATCGGGATTACGACCCTACCGATAAACACGCGGCGCTTGATTTGCTGACGGAATCGTATAAAAATCACTATTTTGCTACGGGTTTGATTTACATCGAGAATGCCTCGACAAATTTTTTTGATGAGTTTGACTTTGTCGAAGAACCGCTGAACCGTCTGACGCCAGACAGACTGCGACCGGAACCAGCCGCGCTTGACCGGATTAATCAAACATACCAATAACATTTTTTCTCCGCGAGCATAAATCGCGCGAAGAATGTTATAGAAAATAATCAAGCGCGAGCCTATATCACAAAGGCTCGCGCTTGATACTTCCAAAAAATTCAGCCTGCCTGGCTAACGTCGGAATTCTGGCGTTTAGTAATCCAGGCGGCGGTAGTACCTGCGAATGTCCATCGGATGGCAATTCAGTTTTTCGATATGCGCGTCAATGCGTTCCGTGACCGCGTGACTCACCTGATATGAAATTAAGCCGCGGAATTCCGGGCTGATTCCTTCCAGAGGATAGTCTTTTGTGTCGATTATTGTGTAGCGGGCGCAAATACGCGGCAGGAAGCGAGCTACGCGTTCTGCCAGCGGGCGTTCTTCATCTTCACCCACGAAAACGGTAACATTTGTGTCGCGGTCGATTACTTCCAAAGTGCCGTGGAAGAATTCAGAGGCGTGGATGGACTTGGACCGGATCCAGTGTTGTTCCTCGACATAGCACATCGCGTAGGAGTACACTGCGCCGTATTGGTTGCCCGCCGCGACGTAGTAATGCAGCGGGTCATCTTTGTGCGTTTCCGCGAAAGAAAGGGCGAAAGCATCGGCGCGTTTTGAGACGTCCACAAAAGCTGCTGCCAGGTGGGCATCAAGTTCGGCGTAGAATTTTTCGTAAGCCTCAAATTCACCGTTTCTGTGCATTAGCCGGTGAGCGAACATGAACAGCTTCAATTGTTCGTTGTGTGGATAAGAAATAAGACGATCACTGAGCCTGGCTAGCGGAGATTCCACAAATTCCACAAAACCGACGATTAAAGCGCCGGCCTTTTTTGCCTTTTCAACTGCCTCAACCATTTCCTGGGTTGTGCCGCTGTCGGAAGCAATCACAACCACGGATTTTTTGGTGATATGTTTATTGCCGTGCGCAACATAGCGGGCAGCGTGCAGCAAGTAAATTGGAAGGGAGCTTTTGCCTTCCACGGAATCCACTACCTGAATACCAGTAGCGTAAGTTCCGCCGATACCCATATAGAAAAGCGCGTCAAACCCTCTGTCGTAGAGTTCATCCGCGACGGCTTCAATTTTTGGGCGCATCGCCAGCGCACCGTTCATACTCTTTACGATTTTTTCCTCATCAAATTTCAACATTGCACTTCCTCCTGAATTCTCCTTTGATACAACTACCGCGCATTCATGATTTTCATTACCATTCGATCAGCTCATGGCGTTCAAATTTCTCTACACTATGCGTTGGTTAATATTATCCATCCTCTTATATAGATAAGTAGCCAATTATTACATACCAATAGTGCTAGTTTAACACAGTAGTTTCCACTTTGCAATGGCATTTTCCGGGAATATCAGCAAATACTTTCGGATTAGCCGCATGCAAGACTTTTTACGCAACGGTGGATAGCGCTGCATGATACATTTGGTACAAAAAAACACAGCTGTCTCGCAAGCTGTGTTTTTTCTTTTTCGATTTGGAAGCCAGAGCATTTTTTGTTGGATACTCATCCTCTCAGTGTATAGAGCAAGGTCAGGTTGGGTTTTCCAAAATCTCCAACCGGGAAACCGCTGATAACGACGACCTGGTCACCCGCGCAAAGCGGCGTGGAGGATGTGATGGCAGTTTCTACGTGCTTAATCATTGTTTCAAGCGTGTCTGCGTGCGGGACCAGCAATGGCGTAACGCCCCAGGCTATTCCCAGCCATTGGTAGGTGCGCATCTCGGGGGTGAAAGCGTATATTGGCACGGACGGTTTAGTTTTTGACATCCACATGGCGCTGGCGCCGGAGATAGTGAACACCACAATCGCGGATACTCTGGCGTCTGCCGTCAGGTCTTTAGCAGCCCGGGCTATAGAAATGGCTTCGTCCAGCTGGTCTGAACTGACCACACTGTCCATGTGACCCCACTCACTCAGGTGCTGTTCAGATTCGCGAATGATTGCTTCCATCATGCGCACGCTTTGGACGGGATATTTGCCCGCCGCGGATTCAGCGGAAAGCATGACCGCATCGGTTCCGTCAAAAATCGCGTTCGCGACATCAGCCGCTTCGGCGCGAGTGGGACGCGGGTTGTTAATCATGGACTCGAGCATTTGCGTGGCGGTAATGACAAACTTACCTTTGTGGTTTGCCGCGCGGATAATTGCCTTTTGAGCCGAAGGCACCACCGCGGGTGACATTTCCACGCCAAGATCTCCGCGCGCCACCATGACGCCGTCAGTCGCGTCGATAATGGATTCCAGGTTCGCAACTGCTTCGGGGCGTTCTAATTTGGCTACTATCGGAGGTAAGTGCCTCATTTTAGTCATACTGCGCATAGTATCGCGTACAGTCAGGATGTCTGAGGCTTGTTTTACGAAAGAAATCGCGACAAGATCGACGCCAATATCAAGGCCGAATTGCAGATCCTCCAAATCTTTGGGGGTCAGGCAGGGAATATCTAGCTTTGAACCAGGTAGGTTTACGCCTTTGTGAGACTTCAGATTTCCGCCTAAAATCACCTTAGCATAGATGTTTTCACCGTCCAGCTCGGTGACCTCGAATTCCAACTGGCCGTCATCCATCAGGATATGGTTGCCAGGCACCAGCGCTTCGTGCAGCTTGGGCACGTCGAATGGAATAAAAATGGTTCCTTCGCGCACATTTTCTGGATTTTCTGACGAGCTGAGGGCCACCACTTGATTGGATTTGAGTTCGATGAAATCCTTTTCCAGCTTCCCAATGCGCAGTTTTGGTCCCTGCAAATCCATCAGGATGGAGATAGGTTTGCCAAGTTCGTCAGAAAGTTTCCGCAGCAGCTTCACTTTTTGCGCGTGGTCATCATGCGTTCCATGCGAAAAATTGAGGCGGGCGACGTCCATGCCTGCTGAGATTAACTCCCGCAGGGTAGCTTCGTCCGAGCTGCTTGGACCAAGAGTGGCAACGATCTTGGCAAACCTGTTCATGTTTACCTGCTTTCTAAGCTTGTCTCAGAACCTTCGCGATTTTTGGCAGCGCCCAATCGAGCGTCTCCTGGTCGATTACCAGGGGAGGCGCGAAACGTATCACATGCGTGTGGGTTTCCTTGGCGAGGATTCCTTCCGCTCGCAAGGATTCGCAGAAACGCCGGGCGCCGCCTGCCTCTGGCTTTAATTCGACGCCTATCAGAAGTCCCTTCCCACGAATTTCTTTAATGTGTGGGGAGTTGATTTCGTTGAGATGATCCATGAAATACTTCCCAAGTTGAAAGGCGCGCTCTGGCAGTCTTTCTTCCTCGATGACCTCTAAAGCGGCAATGCCAACCGCCGCGGCAAGTGGACTGCCGCCGAAAGTTGAGCCGTGCTCCGATGGGACGATTAATCCCAGCACCGCTTTGTCAGCCAGAACCGCGGATACCGGGTACATCCCGCCAGAAAGAGCTTTTCCAATAATGGTGATGTCAGGACGGACATTTTCGTATTCGGACGCGAAAAGTTTGCCAGTGCGTCCCAAACCAGTTTGGATTTCATCCGCGATGAAAAGCACGTTGTTTTGCTTGCAGAGATGAGCAGCGGCGCATAAGTAACCCTCTGGAGGGATAATGACGCCGTTCTCGCCCTGAATCGGTTCTAACATGACCGCGGCGGTATTGGGAGTGATGGCAGCTTCCAGCGCTTCCAGGTCGCCGAATGGAACAACCTTAAAACCGGGCGTAAAAGGACCAAATGCGTCCTTGTAGAGCGGTTCGGTGGAGAAAGAAACGATGGTGACTGTGCGTCCGTGGAAATTCCCGGCAGCCACAATGATTTCCGCTTCGTACTGCGGTATGCCTTTTACCACGTAGCCCCATTTGCGGGCAACCTTAATCGCGGTTTCAACTGCTTCCGCGCCGCTATTCATGGGCAGGCTCATTTCGTAGCCGGTCATGTCAGAGAGTTTCTTGTAAAAAATTCCCAGCTTATCATTACGAAACGCGCGCGAGGTCAGGCTGATTCGTTGAAGTTGGTCTGTCATAGCCTGAACAATCCTGGGATGGCAGTGCCCTTGATTGAGGGCGGAATAAGCGCTCAGACAATCGAGATAGCGATTGCCTTCAACATCCTCAACCCAAACACCATTTCCTTTGCTCAGTACAACATCCAAGGGTTTATAGTTATGCGCGCCGTACTGGTCTTCAAGTTCGATAAAATCCTGGGAATTCAATTTATTCTCCTTTCAAGAGCGTGTATAGAATTGCTTTTTGGGCGTGCAGACGATTGTGCGCCTGTGGGAAAATGCGCGAATGCGGTCCGTCAGCGACACTATCCGTGAGTTCGTGGTTGCGGTGCGCAGGCAAGCAGTGCATCACAATAACATCAGGATTGGCTTCTGAAACGAGTTGGTCGTTCACCTGGTAAGGTGGGAACACGCGTTCACGTTCCGCGGCTTCTTCCTCCTGCCCCATGCTCGTCCAGGTATCAGTATAGATAACATCCGCGAAGCGCACAGCTTCATGCGGGTCCCTGATGAAACTCAATCGTGACCCGCTGACAGCGGCAATTTCTCGCGCGGTTTCCACCGCAGAGGCGGGCATGTCATAATTCTCTGGGTTGGCAATGGTGAAGTTAGCGCCCATCTTCGCGCTAATCTGCATCAGGGACACAGCCACATTGTTTCCATCTCCAACGTATGTAACGTTGACGCCTTTCAGTTTGCCATAGTTCTCATAAACGGTCAGCGCGTCTGCCAGCGCCTGGCAGGGGTGACTGAAGTCACTCAAACCATTGATGACAGGGATGTTTGCCCAATGCGCCAGTTCAAGCACGTGCTGATGTTCGAAAACACGCGCCATGATGCCGTGAACGTACCCGGCCAAGACACGCGCGATATCCGCGACGGATTCACGTTTGCCCAAGCCAATTTCATTGGGGGATAGGTACAACGCGTCTCCACCAAGGTGGCGCATCGCCATATCAAAGCTTACTCTGGTGCGAAGCGAAGGCTTTTGAAAAATCATCGCCAGTACTTTCCCCTTCAGAACGGGTTCATTACCGCCTTCCTTGTATTCCCGTTTAAGCCGCACAGCGAGGTCTAACAGCTCTTGCAGCTCTTCCTGACTGAAATCGATGATATCCAAGAAATCTTTGTACATACACTCTCCTTATTACTTATTATTTTCACGAATCCAGAGCGCCTTAGGGTTGCCCCAGAGTCTCAAGGGATTTTACCAGACTTAAGCTTTTCTAACCCTTCCTGCAATCGTAAAAGTTGGTTGAGCAGAGCCCAAATGGCGAAGGTTACGACGAACCAACTCCCCAGATTGATGCTGGCTGGCAGTTTTGAGAATAACGAGCGGGTATCCGTTTGGACATCCGTAAGGATTCTTAAGTAGTTGTCCAAAATGGGTCCGGCATCCGCCAGGCTTTTCTTGATTTCCGCGACCTGAACGGACAGCGCGCCCACATCGCTTCCAAGCTGTTTAATATCCCCAGCTGAAACTTGCAGGTCTGTTGTGATTTTTCCGAGCAGCGGGGAAAGGCTGTCTACATCGGTAGAAAGCTTCTCAAGAGTCACATGCAGCGGCACATCCGGAACATAATCCAGCCTGAGAAGCGGGATTCTCGCGATTAGCTGCAAGGTTGTATCAATCAGTTTGGAACTTTCCGCGGCGGAATTCAGAGTGACCGCTCCTTCTGCAGTAATCTCAGCGAAATCAGTGCCAATGAGTCGGCTGAGGTCCATCAGGAAGGGAGACAGTGCTCCGACCGAGGTTTCCACAGTATTCAAGGAGTTCTGGAGCTCGTTGATGCTGGCTTCAACACTGTCCAGTGACTCAATTATCAGTTCAAGGCCGCTGTTGGTGGTCTTTAGAGTCTCCTCCAGTGATGCTCCAAATGTTTTTGACGTCCGGATGAGAGCAGGACGGGTGACCAGAGCGCCAACAGCCAACGCGGCAGCCATTATCATGCCAACGATGCTCAAGACAATCTGAAGTCTCCAACGTTTTTTTCCAGGAAAAGCGTCACGCTTATTCACGGCTGATACTCCCCAGTACAGGATTGTCTATTTCTTTTAAGATTTCATCCTGCAGCGCGCTCATCTCTTCGAGATCGGCTTCCTCCATATGGTCATAACCGTACAAGTGCAGGAGTGCGTGCACAAAAAGCATTTCCATCTCCTGTTGCAGGCTAAAGCCCCGCTCTCCTGCCTGAAACTCCGCAGTCTCTATCGAAATGACGATGTCTCCGATAAATCTGGAGCCAGTTTCAAGATCAATGTAATCGTTTTCAAAGGAAAGCACATCAGTAGAGTCATCCATACCGCGGTAAGACTTGTTGAGCTTGCGAATAGCGGCGTTATCCGTAATTTTCAGGGTAACAGCTTCCTGCGTTGGATTGCCAAACTTTTCAGCTGTTCTTTGGAAAGCAAGCAAAAAGCGGTTTGAATCGAGCTTACCGCGATGTTTGCGAGGTATGGAAAAATTGATCATCAGGCGCTCCTTCCAACTTGGTGCCTAACCAGCGGAATCACTGCCTTTTGACACGGCATTTCCGTTGGTTCTCAGATTTGGATATTGAATGCGGGGATGATAGGATCGCTGCAAGGTTCTAAAAAATGATTCCTCAATTGTGCTCAGGTCCTTTAATGTCAGGTCAGTCGCATCCAGCTGACCTTCGTTTTTATACATGTCAATAGTTTTGCGAATGAGAGACCGGATTTCTTCGTCAGTGCGCGGCGTTTCCGAGCGGGATCGGGCTTCTGTGCCGTCCGAAAGCATCAGAATAGCAGTCTCTCTGGACTGCGGTTTTGGACCGGGATAAGTAAAGAGGGCTTTGTTGATGGTATTGGGATCATCCGCGGCAGTCGCAGCTTGGGAGTATTGATACATGGTGAGCATAGTCCCGTGATGCTCACGCATGAAATCGATTACGCGCGACGGCAGGCGATATTTTTTGGCCAGCGCTACACCGTCATGCACATGTTGGATAATGGTCGCGGCGGCAGTGACCGGGTCCAGATTATCATGCGAATCCAGCTTGTCCTTGACCTGATTCTCAATGAAAAATTGCGGATTATTGGCTTTGCCTGCATCATGAAACAAAGCTCCGACGCGCACCAACATCCGATCAGCGCCAATCGCTTCGGCGGCTTGTTCCGCCAGGTTAGACACCAGCAAGCTGTGTTGATAGGAACCAGGGGCGTTGCGAAGTATGTATTGCAGCAAAGGATGATCCGGACGTGAAACATCCAACAGTTGCAGGGCGGTGGGGATATCGAGGATTTGGGACACGACGTATTGTAGCAGCAGTGCCAGGCTGCCAGAGGCAAGCCCATTGATGAGCGCGGAAGCGGCCAGCGAAGCCAGACCAATCAAGTCCGTGTATGTGTCGCCCAACCGGAACGCAACGACGACAGCCAGCGCGGCAAGACCGGTAAGAAGACCCGCGGCGAGAAAAGCGCTAATTCGACGCGCGCGGCCGATGGTCAGCATACCCACGATGGCTGGAATGATGTAAAAAACACCCAACTCGGCTTCGCGGGTGTTATCAAACACCATCAAAATACCAAGGAAGAGGCTCATTACGACGCCAAGCTCAAGGTTGTAAATGATTGAAAGGGTTATTCCGAAAGCGGCGACAGGATAGAGATATGGAACAATCGTCCTGTTCATCACCATAAAGCGCCCCAAGGCCAGAAAAATGATGAACAAGCTTGCGATGACCAAGAGCGCTTTCACCGAAAAGAAAGGTTGCTCTTGTCGGCGGAGATAATAAAGAGCTGCTAAAACCGAGACTGTTCCGGTTATCACAGCGCTGGTGACAAATCTATCAGTTTGATTGACCGGCTTTGCCAGACCAAAAATGTTGAGGGCTTCGTAATCTTCCTCGCGAATAATTTGACCGCGGCGTACCACCACCTCCCCCGCGATAATGCGCCGGGAAATCGGCTCAATTTCAGCCCTGGCTTGTTCCCGCGCCTGGTTCGTCTGCTCTTCACTGAAAAGGCTGGTTGGAGTAATCAGCTGCGAAACCAGCGCTATTACCACTTGCGATTCTTCCTGTTGGAAAGAAAAATCAATAACAGCGGGAAGGTTGCTGCGTATTTGCGCTGCGTTGTCATTACGGATGGTATCCCGCATGACTTGTTCCAGGACGCGGCGCGCTTCGATTTCAATCGCCTGCCAATCCTGGTCGGAGAATTCAAGCATCTGCTCAGCAATGCTGCTGGTCAGCTTTACGGAGCTGATAGCCGCCAGATCGCCAAGCTTTTGCTCCTGCGTGGAAAAGCTGTCTTTGCGGACCGCGGAGATGTAGTATAAAACGCTGTTTAGCGTTTCGTATTGGTGTCTTGAAATTGTGGGATCCGCGGGCAAGAAAACCGGGCTGACTGCTGCCGCGGCTTGAGTGCGGGCGCGTTCTGTAAGAACTTTACTTTCAAAGGTGATGGAGTAGGGCGCAAGAATTTCCTGGGATGCCACCTCTCCCACACCTGCAGGAATATTGGATTGACTGACGAGACCCGGCAGCACCAGAGCGCCGAAAACTAACAAACTCGCGGCAAGTAAAATGGACAGACGCAATGCGCCTTGCGTAAAGCCAGCTGTTTTTTTCCCGTTTTCTTGCTTAGTGGCCATGGTCACGCAAGCTTACTCAGGCAGTCCTTAACCACTCTGCTTGCGTCCTGATTAGTCGCCCGGCCTGCCAGTTTAGGGATCAGCACTTTCAGCACCTGACCCATATCTTTTGGGGAAGCAGCGCCGACCTCGCGGATGGTTTGCTCAGCTAGAGAAATCAATTCCGTTTCGGTGAGCTGCTTGGGAAGGTAGGCTTCCAGCTCCTTGATCTCCATTCGTGATTCAGCCGCCATCTCAGCGCGTCCCGCTTTTTCAGCGTCAGCGATGGTATCCAGCTTGGTCTTGATTTCCTTCTGCACGACAGCAAGGAATTCAAGATCACTAAGCGGCGAACCCTTTGAGACCTCCGCCAATTGGATGGTAGAAATGAGCAGACGCAGCACGCGCTTCCGCAGCGTGTCCTGGCTTTTTATGGCTCTTTGCAAATCCTCTTTAAGTCTTTGGTTATTATCCATGTCTGGTATTATACCCGCCTTATCCCCTCGTCACAGCACATGTGAAGGGAATTTATGGGCCAAGTACGATCAACCCGGAGATCTCATCCAGGATGGCTTGTCCTATTCCGGGGACGTTCAAGAGTTCGTTCAAATTTGTGAATGGTCCATGTTCAGCGCGGTAGCTTAGGATTGCCTCGGCTTTACTCTCTCCAATTCCAGGCAGGGACATAAGAGCTTGTTTGTCAGCGCTGTTAATGTTTATCAGGCTATCTGGCGCGGCGATGCCAGTTGAGGACCGAGCTGTATTGTCCTGCGGTACGGCTTCTCCGATGCGGGGCATGTACACTCTTTGGCCGTCCGCCAGGTACGCGGAAAGGTTAATTCGTTCAAAATCCGCGTCAGCAAGCGCGCCACCTGCCGCGGAAAGCGCTTGATGCACCCGCGCGCCTGTAGGCAGAGTGTAGACTCCCGCGTTTGCCACGGCTCCGGCAACATGAACCTCGATTAATGCGGCGGTGGCTGTGGCCTGAGTGCGGATGTCAGGAGTTATGGTGACGAGCTGAATAGGTTCTCCTCTTTGTGGAAGGATGAGCAGAAGAATCGCGCCAGAAAGGAGCAAACCGCCGATAAAACCTAAGAAAACAGCCTGCCAGGTCTTCATTTTCTCAGGGATTACGCTTCAGCTGTTTCATGTTCCAGTGCGAACATGCGATTAAAGGCCGCGATAGCTACTTCGAGCATTTCAATAGTCGGTTCTTTTGTGGTCAGTCTCTGCAGAAGAAGGTTGGGTTTAATGATTGTTCGTACAAACGCGCTTTTGTCCATCATCTTGGCGGCCCAGCGAATATATTCATAAGCGATGCCAGCCACTACTGGCAGCATGAGAATGCGGGAGATAAGACGCCAGTGGAGCGGCAGCGGACCCAACAGAGAAAATATCAGGACTGAAAAAATAACCAAGGTCAGAATGAAAGATGTACCGCAGCGGGGATGTACTTTAGTTTGAAGGGCCACGTTTTCAGGGGTCAATTCCACGCCGGCTTCAAAAGCGTTTATGGTTTTGTGTTCTGCTCCGTGATACATAAAGGTCCGTTTAATGTCCGGCATCCTGCCGACAAGCAATAGATAGCCAACAAGAATGGTCAGGCGCAGGAAACCCTCAAATAGGTTGCTCCACCAGGAGCCAAGACTTAGGCTTTTATCTACCCAACCAGCGGCTAGCGCTGGCAGCAGAAAGAATATCCCTACGCCGAGCGCCACTGCGAGAAGTACAGTTAAAACAAGCGTGCCGCCTTCGATTTTTTCATCTTCACCGGTCTGCACATTAGCAGCCTTGGTAAGGTAACGCATTCCAAGTTCAAGGGAATCCCAGAGACCCAAAACACCCCGCACAAATGGGGTTCTGAACCAAACAGAACGGTAAACAGCTGGAAGCTGTTCCTCAAACAGCACAATTTCGCCCTGAGGTGAACGCACTGCCATCGCAACAGCTTTCTTACCGCGCATCATCACGCCTTCGATTACTGCCTGTCCGCCGTAGGAAGGCATCTTTAGTTCAGGAGCCGCTTCAGTTGTCATGGTCAAAGCTCAAGAAAAAGCGTATTAACGCCTGGACGCCTAATTTCCAGGTAGGCAAGTGTTGATGTTCGTTTGGTGAGTGGATTTGGTCATCAGGAAGACCAAACCCAGTCAGCAAAGACTTAACACCCAGGTACTTCAGCATTGTGGTGGCGACTGGTATGCTGCCGCCCTCCCGTTTATAACTGACCTCGGTGTTCCAGGTTTGTTGCAGCGCTGTTGATAGTTGCTCTAGCCCAGGCGCATCGTCCGCGAGGTAGGCTGGAGCGCCAGAATGCTTGAAAATCGTGAGGCGAACAGCTTCTGGTGTGAGGCTGGTAATGTAGGCGCGAATCAGTTCATAAATCTCGTCAGGGTTCTGGTTTGGAACCAACCGGCAGGATATTTTTGCCTTGGCGTAGGCAGGAATAATGGTCTTGCTGCCTTCGCCAATGAACCCGGAATAGATCCCGTTGACATCAAGGGTAGGCCTGGCGCCTGTCCGTTCTAAAGGTGAATAAGCTGCTTCGCCAAAGAGTTGGGGTACGCCAGTCATTTTCAATAGAGCTTCAGTATCAGAATGCACAGACGCAATTCGCCTTTTTTCTTCATCAGTAAGCGGCAGCACTTCATCATAGAAGCCAGGCACAGCTACTGAGCCATCAGGGTTATGTAATTTCGCGATAATCGCGGCAAGAACGTTGGCTGGGTTTGCCACGTTCCCGCCAAACAAACCCGAATGCAAATCAGCCTTGGGTCCATCCAGGCGCATCTCCAGGTAAAGCAGCCCGCGCAGACCGTAAACAATGGTTGGAGCATCTTTGGACACCATGCCGGAGTCTGGGTTAAGAACGATATCGCATGCCAGCAGCTCCGCGTGGCTTTCGATAAAACCATCCAGAGATGGAGAGCCTATTTCCTCTTCTCCTTCCAGCAGAAACTTGAGATTTACAGGCAGTCGACCTGCCGATAGTATGCTTTCCACCGCAGCCAGGGAGGCCATCACCTGACCTTTCATGTCTGAGGCGCCGCGGGCAGTCATATACTCACCAGAAATAGACGGTTCGAATGGTGGGGTTTGCCATTCTTCAATCGGATTGACTGGTTGAACATCGTAATGACCGTAAATGAGAATAGTGGGAGCCCCTTCAAAGTATGAGCGTTTCTCCGCGAAAAGAATGGGGTGCTTATTTGTCGGGAAGATTTCCACGTGTTCTGCACCGAGGCTGCGAAGTTTGACAGCCAGGAATTCACAGGCCGCAATCATATCCGATTGGTGTTCGGAGTCTGTGGAGACAGAGGGTATCCGAACGAATGCCTGGTATTGCTCGAGAAAATAATCGTAGTTGTTTAAAAAATATTGAAGAGAGTCAGAAAAGTATGTCATTGGTATCCTTTTTAAACTTCCGTTGATTATATGCGATAAAGTGGTGAATTGTGTTAACATTGATTAAATAAATGGGTATTACGGAGTGCTCGGAACCTATGAACAGTGATGAAATCCTTTCTACATCTATGAAACACAATCTCTGGACCTGGACCGCACAGCGTAAAGCGGAGGTATTGCCTGTCGAACGCGCTGAAGGGGTTTACTTCTGGGATACCAACGGAAAACGCTATCTGGATTTCAATTCCACGGTAATGTGCGTGAATATTGGGCATGGAAACGCGCATGTGCAGGAAGCCATGATCCGACAAATCCGCGAACTGACCTTCGCGGGTCCGCACATGGCCACGAAACCGCGAGCGCTCTTGGGTGAAAAGCTTGCCTCGATCACACCCCCCGGCCTTACCCGCTTTCTTTACACTTTGGGTGGTTCCGACGCGAATGAAAATGCGGTGAAAATCGCGCGGGATTACACCGGTAAGTTCAAAATCCTGACGCGCTATCGCTCTTACCACGGCGCGACAATGGGAGCGATGGCTCTCACCGGCGATTACCGCCGCTTGCATTGGGAACCTGAAACCATGCCCGGCGTGGTGCATTTCCTCGATCCGTACCCCTATCGTTCGCCGTTCTTTCCGGATGGAAGCAGCATTGATTTAGCCGTGTTTGCTCAGGCCTATCTGGATCATCTGGAGGAAATTATCCGTTTTGAAGGACCAGAAACCATCGCGGCGGTGCTAATCGAGACCGTCACTGGCACTAATGGCATTCTGATACCACCAGAAGGTTATTTGCAGGGGGTGCGGGCGCTTTGCGATAAATACAGGATTTTGTTAATCACTGATGAAGTGATGTGCGGATTTGGCCGCACAGGAAAGTGGTTCGCGTCCGAGCATTGGAATGTCATCCCCGACATCATCACTATGGCAAAAGGGCTGACTTCTGGTTACGCGCCGCTGGGGGCAGTGGCAATGAAGGAAGAAATCGCGGCGATTTATGACGAGCGCCAGTTCGTGGGTGGGATGACCTACAACGGTCATCCGGTTTCATTAGCTGCTGCGCTCGCTAATATCGAGGTAATTGAGGAGGACGGGCTGCTGCTGAATGCCGCGCAGCGCGGAGAAACTTTAAAAGAACTCCTCGCCGATTTGAAAGAAAAGCATCCTTGCGTTGGGGATGTGCGCTCCATCGGCCTATTCGGGGCAGCGGAATTGGTTCGGGACCGCGCGACAAAAGAACCGCTCAGCCTGGCAGCGAAACCACTTAGCCCGGCAATGAAGAAGGTGAAGAGCTTTATCTTGGAAAATGGCGTGTTCATGTACAATACTTTCCACACGCTGTTGTTCATACCGCCGTTGATAATCACCGACACGCAGCTGCGTGAGGGCTTTAAAGTCATTGATGCTGCGATGAGTTTGGCGGATGAAGAAATTCAAGCTGGATTGGAGTTAAGCTGATAGGCATGGAAGCAAACACGCATCATCAACTTGTAATTATTGGCGGAGGACCAGCAGGTTTCGCGGCCGCGCTGTACGGCGCCCGCGCTGACCTAAAACCTGTGATTTTTTCTGGCATGCTGCTGTATGGGCAGGCTTCCCAGACCGATGTGATTGAAAATTACCCGGGTTTCCCGGATGGTATCCATGGCGTGGAATTAGGAAAGCTCTTTGAGCAGCAAGCCTCCCGTTTTGGGGCGATTATTGAGTACGACCAGGTGCTTTCACTGAACCTGCAGGCGCGACCTTTCACTGTTCAAACCTACAGCGGCAGCCTTAGCGCTGATTCAGTGATTCTGGCGATGGGGGCTGACCCCAAGAAATTGCATATTCCTGGAGAGGCCGAATTTACCGGCCGCGGCGTATCCTACTGCGGGACTTGCGATGGGTTCTTTACGCGCGGTAAAGATATCCATGTAATTGGTGGTGGGGATACCGCGCTTGAAGAGGCTATCTTTTTGACGCGATTTGCCCGCAGCGTCACGGTCGTGCACCGCAGGGACTCGCTTCGCGCTGGCGCGATTCTGGAAAACCGTGCCCGCGCCAATCCGAAAATTAGCTTTTTATGGAATACCGTCGTTGATGAAATTCGAGGGGACGAGAAAGTTCATGCTTTGGTGACACGCAACACCAAAACCGGTGAGATTAAGGAAGTTCCGACAGAGGCGGTTTTTGTATTTGTTGGACACAGTCCAAATACCAGTTTGATTGATGGTCAAATAACTCTGGATAAACAAGGTTACGTAATCGTCGACGCGAAAATGGGTACCAACATCCCGGGCGTTTTTGCCGCGGGAGAAATCGCGGACCCCCATTACCGGCAGGTGGTTACCTCTGCCGGAATGGGTGCCGCTGCCGCCATATCGGCGACACAATATCTTGAAAATCTGGAATAGCCTGTCAGAATCTTTAGGGGTTAGGTGTGGCGCCTACTCCGGTTCCAATCCATGAGAAAACGCGTTTTTCGCTAAGGAAGCCCGCTTCCTCGTAAATTGGATTGGAAGCGCCGCTGTTTATCAGACGCGCGACAGAAACTGACCACTGAATGATATGGGGCGTTGTGTCGGTAGGTCTAAAACTGGTGGGCAGAATGAACCGGGTTTCCCGTACATATTCCACCAGGATGCGTCCGTTTCCAGCGGTCAGGTCTTCCACAGTCACACGGTAAAGCTCGTTTTCCCGCAGGTCAGCCACCGCTGCCCACTGTAGCGTGATGGCATCCTGTTGAGCACTGAAAGCCGCGCCGGAGCTGGGGAGCAGCAAATTGGGCGCCGGATAAGGTGGGGCCGGTGTGGGGGTCGGGGTTGGCCCGGCTGTGGGTTTGCGCTCGCATAGTGGGATGATTAGGTTTAAGCCTTCATAGACTACATCATTGGTCATACGGTTGTATTCACGAATGGAAGCCATGGTAACGTTGTAATTCAGGGCAATGCTGCTCAAGGTCCAGCCAGATTCCACCTTGATGGTGATTGTCTGGCAGTCAGATTCGGTTGCCTCGAGACCCGAAGACGTAGCGGTTGGTTGCGGCGAAGGCGTTAGCGTCGGCTGCGGAATCAGGAGCAAGTCACCCTCTTTAATGGTGCAGTTCGCGTCCAGGTTGTTCTGACGGATGATGCTTTGGATAGAAACGCCAAAAACAGCCGCGATTGAGGAGCAATAATCCGTGTTTTTCACAGTGTACTCAATTGGCGGAAGCGGCGTCCAGGTCGGCAGGGGGGTAGGCGTCAGGGTTTGGGTAGGCGTAAGGGTTTGGGTAGGTGTCAGGGTGGGTGTCGCCTCGATGACCTGACCAGGCGCGGCAGGCGCGGCGCTGGTCGACTTGATGATGAAGAAGACCAATAACCCGGCCAGCGCGAGGAAGACAAAGCCCAAACCGATCGCGACCGGGAGGTTTAAGCGTACTTCAGGCAATTTTCGGGATGGGATTCCTGAACCTTTTTTCACTGTCGCTGTCGTGGAAAGCTGAGTCCCACAAACCAAACAACGGGAAGCGGTCTCGCTCAGGCGGGTACCGCAAACCGGACAAATTTTTGTGTTTTGAGTATTCTTATCTTGAGCCATAATAGTTTCCAGGTGGATTAGTATACACAGCCCACTTAAAACCTGCAAGTCAGGCAGAAGCAGCGGTGGATGACTGTTAGAATAGACGCATGTTCAGTGTCTATATCCACGTGCCTTTTTGCGCGCGGAGATGTTATTACTGCGATTTTATCACGTATGCTGGCCAGTTGAATCTGCTGCCCACTTATACTGACGCGGCTCAAAAGGAGATTCGACTGCTTGGACAAGTGGCGAGCGGGGCTGTTTTGCCAACGGAAACCGTCTATTTTGGCGGCGGGACGCCTTCCTTGATGGAACCAACAATGGTGGAGACGCTTCTGGGAGAGATAGAGGGCGCGTTTGGCCTCACAAAGCATGCAGAAATCAGCTTGGAAGCCAACCCAGGTACCCTGAGCCCACAAAGGTTGCGGGATTTTCATACGGCAGGGGTTACACGCCTGAGCCTCGGCGTACAATCGTTTTCTGATGCGGAACTGGCGCTGTTGGGCAGAATCCACACTCGCCAGGAAGCGGAGAAATGCATCGCCTGGGCGCGCGCTGCAGGATTTGACAACCTGAACCTCGACCTCATCTTCGGTCTTCCTGGTCAGACGCTTGAGGCTTGGCGGCAAACCCTGCAGAGGGCGGTTCAATTCAGACCAGAGCATCTGTCCGTCTACAGCCTGATTGTTGAGGAAGGAACCCTGCTGCATCAGCAGATTTCCAATCGAAAGCTGCCCGAGCCTGATGATGACCTGGCTGGAGACATGTATGACTTGGCGCGGGACCTTCTTTCTGGCGCTGGCTACAAACAATACGAAATTTCAAACTGGGCGGTAGCAGACGAATTCGAATCCAGGCATAACAAGGCGTATTGGAAAACCACCCCTTACCTTGGTATTGGGGCAGCTGCTCATAGTTTCGCGAACGCTTATCGAACCGAAAATGTTCCCGGCATCCTTGATTACTGCGAACGAATTCAAGAATGGGGACAAAGCCGGGAATTTCCCTTCTCGGCAGCTAACCAGCAGCGGTCCTTGCTGGACCAGCGAACGCGAATGCAAGAGTTTATGCTGCTGGGGCTGCGCCTGACCTATGAAGGGGTTTCTCTCTCGGAATTCTCAGGCAGGTTTGCCCAGGACGCGCTGCAGGTTTTTGCTGTTGAGATTAAGCGTTTGGAGCAAAAGGGTTTGGTGGAATTTTCTGAGTTCCCCGATGGTCGGCACCTGCGATTGACACAACGCGGGGTCATTCTGGGCAACCAGGCGTTTATGGAATTTGTCTGATTATTCTTTGGTCAGTGTGATGGGGGTGCCAAAACCGTGCTTTTGCCAATCTTCAGGAGCGGCTACCGGAGTCGTCCACAGATAAATCCATTTGGCATCCGCCATGGTCATGTTGATGCAGCCAGCGCTCATCGGTGTGCCGAAGTTGGTATGCCAGTATGTGCCGTGCGTCGCGATTCCTTCTTTCATTTCAAAGAAACAGTTCCACGGAACCCCAACAAGTTCATAGGCGCGGATATCGCTGGTGACGTAACCATTGCCCATGTGTTTGGAGGGCATCTTGGTCTGAATGCTGTAGGTCCCAATGGGTGTCAGTCCGCCTGAAGAGATTTTCGTCTCAAACACCAGATTATCGTATTCGTAGGCTCTCAGCCGCTGGAACATGATTGAAATTTCGATGCGTTTTTTCCCGAGCGGCACATCCGGAGAGATGGGCTGCAGCTCCGCATCGGTCACAAAGCGCAAGTGCTCTGAAGGAACTGCCAGCATGACGCTGTTTTTTTCATCCTTAATTTTGTACCATGGTTTGTCATCCGGTCCGGTTACCACATCCATGACCCAGTGCGTGGTGCCGTAATACAGACGGTATTCCGGGATCCAACCTTTATGCGGGCTGTAAAACATCGCGCGCGTATAGGGTACAGTAATCTCGGCCAGCTGTCCGGTCGGTCGTATATCCGTATTCAAACTGTTCAGCGTATACTGAACTTCGTAAACATCGCCGCTAAAGATATAGCCACCCCAAACCCGGAACCATATTGGATTCCAGTAGGGACCCGCCGGGCTCTCAACGGCATCGTAAACGTTCACGATTTCGTTGTATCCGATTTGATAGATGATCAGACTATTCTCATCGGGCAGCTTGTGCACGCTAACGCCGTTTTGATTGCCAACCAGAACAAGGCGGGGAGCTTTGGCGGCGGCGAACACCTTGCTCGTTGGCAGCATTGCTGCCGCGCCAAGACCAATCAGGCCAAGTTTAAGAAATTCTCTACGTGAAAGCTTTGGTTCCATGATCAGGCAGTTGCTTTAGTCCAGTTCCTTCGGATTGATATCCGCGACGGACTCGAAGACCCATTTTGGGCGGTAAGAAAACTTTTCCATGCCAGCGCGGTCTGTGGTTCCACTGAGCACCAGCACAGTGTCCATTCCGCTGGAAATGCCGCTCAGAACATCGGTATCCATCCGATCTCCAACCATGATGGAGTTTTCGGAGTGCACGTCGAGATAATTAAGCGCGGAGCGCATCATCAGGGGATTCGGCTTCCCGACGTAAAAGGGGGCGATGCCTGTAGCGCGTTCAATCAGGGCGGCCATGGCGCCGCAGGCCGGCACCAAGCCATGCTCTGAATTTCCGACAGGATCTGGATTAGTGGCGATAAAGCGGGCACCGGCATTAATCAGGCGCACCGCGATGGTGATTTGCTCAATACTGTAGGCAAAGGTTTCACCGAGAACGACATAATCAGGATTAACCGAGGTCTGGGTGTAACCGATGGCATGGATAGCTTCGCTGAGCCCTAACTCACCGATGACATAAGCAGTACCATTGGGGCGCTGATTATTTAAAAAGGCAGCAGTCGCGATGGCGGAGGTATACAATCGGTCTTCCGGGATATTCAACCCAGTAACCTGCAATCTGTGCGCCAAATCACGTGTTGTGTACAACGGATTGTTGGTAAGAATCAAAAACTTTCGTTTTTCTTCAATCAATCTGTTGATAAAGCCGTCCGCGCCAGGAATCATGTTTTTCCCGTGGACAAGGACGCCGTCCATATCAATAAGATAATTCTTTTTTTCCTTCGACATAAAACACCTCAATTATAATGAGACCTAAAAAAACAGGCCGCTGTTGATTGTACCAGCAGCGGCCTGAGAATGCTTCAGTTGTAGAACTGCTTACTTTTTCTTGAGGATGATGCGCGCATCCACAACCTTGACGCCCTGACCATTCTCATAAACGATGACCGGGTTCGCATCTGATTCTGCGACCTCGTCCTTCAGATCGTAGATCATGTGAGCGTAAGCCGCGAGCACTTTTGCTAGAGCGGCTTTATCACGGGGGCTTTCGCCGCGTGTGCCGTTCAGAATTGCAGCGCTGCGAATTTCATCTTGCATTCCAAGGGCTTCTTCCTCAGTAATCGGCGCGACGCGGAAGGTAACGTCCTTCAGAACCTCTACAAAGATACCACCCAAGCCGAACATCACGGTCGGTCCAAAGGTATTGTCGTTAACGGAGCCGATAATGACTTCGGTCGCCCAGGGGGCCATCTCTTGCACGGCAATGCCTTCGATAAAGGCATCCGCTTTGTAATTGTGAGTGTTTTCCAGAATGGTCCGGTAGGCGTCTTTGGCCTGTTCAGCGCTTTTGATGTTCACTTTTACGCCGCCAGCATCGGATTTATGCAGGATGTCCGGAGAGACAATCTTCATTACCACAGGAAATCCAATTTTCTCTGCGAGTCGGACAGCTTCTTCTTCAGTGCTGGCAAGCTCGGTGGCCGTGACGGGCAGTCCGTAAAGGCTGAAAACCTGCTTGGCTTCCACTTCAGTCAGGGCGTCGCGACCTTTTGCGCGGGCGGCTGCGATAATCGCGCGCGCGGCGCCAGGATCAATATTCCCGGGTTCGTAACTGCCGTTATGATTGAGTTCTTGCATGCGCTGGTCATCGCGCAGGGTGGCGATAGCTTTCACAGCTACATCCGGTGCGTTGTAAGCGGGAATGCCGCGTTCCACTAACCATGCCATGGCTTTGTCGCTTCGTTCGCCGCCAACAAACGACACGGTAATCGGTTTATCGCTAATTCCAGAATCGCGCCAACCGCGCAGAATCGCGTCCGCTATTTGTTCTGGTTCTGTGATGGCAGTTTCGCAATAGAGCACAACCAGGCCGTCTACCCAAGGATGGGAGTACGCGCTGCGAGTGGTCTCGTAATACCAATCATTCCCAGCCATGCCGGTCATATCCACCGGGTTTTTGGCGGAACCAAAATCGGGCATGTGCTTCTTCATTTCTTCTTGCACGTCCGCGGGAGCGAAGTGCAGAGGAAGGCCGTACTTTTCGGCAGAGTCAGTCGCGAGCACGCCCACGCCGCCGCCATTGGTCAGGATAAGCAGATTTTCGCCCTTCATGCGGGGTTGCAGGGAGAGGGCCAAGGTGCGGTCAAAGAGGTCATTCAGATCTGTCGCCTGAGTGACGCCGGCCTGGCGGAAGGCGGTGCTGTAAATTTTGGCTGCGCCAGCCAGTGAGCCGGTGTGGGAGGCTGCCGCGGCAGCGCCGTGGGCAGAAACGCCGGACTTAAGCACAACGATGGGCTTCTTGCATTTGCGCGCGGCTTCAATAAACGCGGGACCGTCACGCAAGCCCTCGACGTACAGCGCGAGACAGTTGGTATCGGGGTCGTCGCTGAGGTAGCTGATCAATTCCGCAAAATCAACATCCGCCATATTGCCGATGGAAACCATCTTATCAAAGCCCACGCGGCGGGTATAGGAGGCCGCGTCCATGGCGATGAGCAGCGCGCCGCTTTGGGAGACCAGAGAGGCTTTGCCCGGCAAAGGCAGGAAGGGAGCAAAAGATGCGTTCATTTTGTCGCTGTTGGAAAGCGTTCCCACGATGTTGGGACCCAGAACGCGCATCCCATAAGATTGCGCCACGCGGACAATTTCGTGTTCGAGTTCAACTTCGCCGACTTCAGCAAAACCAGAAGTGATGATGTTCAGACCCTTGACGCCTTTTTCACCGCATTGTTTGGTCGCCTCGAGGACGAATTTCGCGGGCACTGTGATCACTGCCGCGTCCACCACGTAGGGGATATCCGTGACAGCGGGATAGCATTTGAAACCGAGGATTTCAACAGCTGTTGGGTTGACAGGGTAAACGCCGCCCTTGTATTCGCTTTCAATCAGGTTGCGGATGACGGTGTTGCCAATTTTGCCTGGAGTGGCTGATGCTCCGATGATGGCGATGCTTCTGGGTTTTAGAAGTCCGGTTAAGATGGGGTCCACATTTTCCTCCAAAGTATTAGATTTATCAAGCGATTAGTATACCGCAATTAATGAAAAATCTCCGGTAGTTTCTGCTAATTACTTTGAAAGAGGGTAAATTTCAGGCCGATGGAACCCAAGAAAACCAATGGTAATGCGTAACGTGGCAATACTAACTGCGCTCCGATTGGGATTGGTAGGCGGCAAAGCGGCTGCCGAAATTTGAAAAATGAACATTGCCGTTGTTGTATAGGCGCAGCAAGTAGAACAACAAAGTCCGCGTTGCCAAAAGTAGCACATTGGCAATTGGCACACTGCAGTGAAAATTGATATTATGGTTTGAATATAGACCACATTGCGTGTAGTAGTTAGATTTATGTGCCAGTCCGAACAGAAGCTGCGCAGGATATAATTAGCCGCGAGGAGACATAATGGACAATTTACGCTTGGGATATATCGGCTTAGGACTAATGGGAAAGCCAATGGCTCAAAATTTGTTGAAAGCGGGGTTTTCGGTCGTTGTTCACAATCGTTCTAGACAGAAAGTGGCAGACTTGGTCAGCCTGGGCGCAAGCGCGGCGGAGAACCCGCGCGAAGTTGCGGAACGGTCGGATATCGTTTTCACTAACTTGCCCGACACGCCTGACGTGCTTGAGGTGGTGCTGGGCGAGAATGGGGTCATTGCCGGTGCCCATCCCGGGCTGATTTCCGTGGATAATTCCACGATTAAACCAGCAGCCAGCCGCGAGATTTACCGGCGTTTGGCAGAAGTAGGGGTTCAAAGCCTGGATGCCCCGGTCAGCGGCGGCGATATCGGCGCGCAGCAGGGCACGCTTTCAATCATGGTTGGCGGGGACGCGGACGCGCTTGGGAAAGTAATGCCGGCGCTTTTGGCTGTTGGGAAGACTGTTACCCACATCGGAGGTCCCGGCGCGGGCCAGGTTGCCAAGGCATGCAATCAGATTATGGTCGCGGCGCAAATGCTCGCCATGGGTGAGCTGCTCATTTTCGCGCAGAAAGCTGGCGCGGACCCGGAGAAAGTGATTGGGGCTATTCGCGGAGGAGCCGCCCAATGCTGGACGCTGGACGTAAAACCGCAGCGGCTGTTGGCCGGTAATCGCGCGCCTGGGTTTCGGTCGAGCCTGCAAAGCAAAGACCTGAATATCGTGATGGAAACCGCGCGCGAGTACGGCATTTCTCTGCCCTCCGCCGGATTGGCCGCTCAGCTCTACGCGGGCTTGTGCGCGAATGGCGGCGGGGACCTGGACAACTCGGGAATTATTGCTGTTATCGAGGCTCTCAACAACACAGATCTTCAACATATCTAAAATATTGGCTAGAAATCAGGCGCTTTTGTTTGAAATCAGTCTGAATTCGCCTATAATTAGTGCTTAGTCTACTAGTATCAAAGGAGAGTAAAGATGGACTTCGACGTCATCAAACCATTGCTGAAAGAAGATCAAAAATCCAAGATTGTTCTGCTGGTCATGGACGGACTTGGTGGGCTGCCAATGACAGAAGGTGGCAAAACCGAATTGGAAAGCGCTAACAAACCCAATATGGACGCACTGGCTGTCAAGTCCGTGCTTGGCGCGCATCATCCTCTGCCCTTTGGGCTTACGCCAGGCAGTGGCGCGGCGCACCTGGGTTTGTTCGGATTTGACCCGATCAAGTATGAAATCGGGCGCGGCGTGCTCTCCGCGCTTGGCGTGGATTTCGACCTGCAAAAAGGGGATGTGGCTGCTCGGGGCAACTTCTGCACGGTTGACCAGGACGGCGTGATTACCGACCGCCGCGCGGGGCGCATTCCCACCGAAGTCGGGGAGCAGCTCTGCCAGAAATTGATGGAGAGAATCAGCATTCCCGGCGTTGAGGTCATTCTGCAGGTCGAGAAAGAGTACCGTTTTGTGTTCGTTTTGCGCGGGGAAGGCTTGAGCGGCGAAGTGAGCGACACTGACCCGCAGGCTGTGGGGAAGAAAGCCCACGTTGCCAAAGCCGCAGTTCCTCAAGCAGAAAAAACAGCGGAGTTTATCCGCGAATTCGTGCGCCAGGGCAATGAAATTCTGGCAACGGAACACCCAGCCAATAGCTTTGTCCTGCGCGGTTTTGCTCAGCTGCCAAAGTGGCCGACCTTCGGCGAAATCTGGGGCGTGAACCCGGTGGCAATCGCGATGTACCCGATGTACCGCGGCGTCGCTAAGGTGGTCGGGATGACCGTGCTGGATGCAGCTGCTTCCATGGAGGAAGAAATCACCATGCTGGAACAAAACTGGGATAAACACGATTTCTTCTTTGTGCATATCAAGAAAACCGACAGCTACGGCGAAGATGGCAATTTTGACGCTAAGGTCCACATCATCGAAGAAGTAGACGCGCTGCTGCCGCGCATTCTGGCGCTGGATCCGGATGTGCTCATCATCACCGGCGACCACTCCACTCCAGCGAAACTGCGCGCGCACTCATGGCACCCCGTCCCGACCATGATTTACAGCAAAAACTGCCTGCCGGATGGGCTGACGACCTACGGCGAACGCACTTGCGCCAAAGGCAGCTTAGGCGCGCGCTTTGACGCGACCGACATCATGCCTTACGCTCTCGCGCATGCCCTGCGCCTGGAAAAGTTTGGCGCGTAAGATCTGTTCGTAAATTTAAAGGCTGTCCTGGAAACAGGGCAGCCTTTTTTTGACCTTTTTTTAGAGTTGATATTGCGCTGGTCGGCGGTCCGCAAAGAGGTCATTGCCGGCTGAAAAACGCTTGTTAAGACTGTCTGCCGGGTCAATATCGACAATGCGTAAATCCTGGTCATTTTCGCCGGCCTGCGCCAGAAGCTCGCCTCGCGGGGAAAGTATCTGGGACCGGCCGGTAAAGTTCAAGGCCAGCGCCTGCCCGGATTCAGCGCCGGTGCGGTTGGCGGTGATGCTGAAAATAGTATTCTCCAGGCTGCGCGTGACCATGGCCGTCTGGCACCAGGGCAGCACCAAATTGGCAGGATGGCAGAGGATTTGCGCGCCTTTTAGCGCCAGAGAACGAGCGGCTTCTGGGAAAACCCAATCAAAACAAATCATCATTCCCAGGCAGACCTGTTGGAAAAAAAAGACTGGAAAGCCTCTGTCACCCGCAGAAAAGAGCTCTTTCTCGGTGTTGAAAAGATGCACTTTCCGGTATACGCACAGTACGCCATTTTCATCCACAGCGGCAGCTGAATTGTAAAGAGCATCATCAAGGCGTTCGCTGAACCCGCTGACAATGCAAGCGCGGTGCGTCCTGGCTATCTCTGTCAGGCCGCGCAGAAAGGGTCCGCTTCCGTTTGCTGGTTCGCTAATCTTATATAATTCGGTCGGTTCATCAAACAGATAGCCAGTGGAGGCTAATTCCGGCAGCACAAGCAGGTCAAATTGGCTTCCCGCAAGCCCTTCTTTAATCAATTCGAGATTGCCGGCAGGGTCCCCGTGTCGCGGGCAGAATTGGTAAAAGCCGATTTTCACGTTCGCCTCCAGTGTACAATACAAATATCTACTTACAGTTTACAGGGAAGGATGCGGCTATGTCAAAGCATTTTGAAGCGCTGCTTTATGAGGCACTACCGGAAAACAAAGTGCGCTGCCAACTTTGCGCGCACAACTGCTTAATTGCTGATGGCAAGCGCGGAATTTGCAAGGTGCGCGAGAATTCTGCGGGGGCCCTCTTCTCTCTGACATACGGCCGGTTAATTGCCGCGCATGTGGATCCGATCGAGAAAAAGCCGCTGTTTCATTTTTATCCCGGAAGCCGCAGCTTTTCGATTGCCTCGCCCGGGTGCAATTTTGACTGCCAGTGGTGTCAGAACTGGGAAATCTCGCAGGGCGACAGTGTCGCGGCTGCCGCGCGCTGCCCATACACGCCCCCACAAGAAGTGGTGGCTTCGGCGCTGCGCAGCGGTTGCCGCAGCATTTCCTACACCTATACCGAACCGACAGTCTTCTTTGAATTCAGTCAGGATGTCGGCCGTCTGGCCCGGGATGCTGGCTTGAAAAATGTGTATGTGACCAATGGTTACATGAGCCAGGAAACCGTTGAATTACTGGGCCATTGGCTGGATGCGGCGAATGTGGACATCAAGGCATTCTCGGACGAAGTTTACCGAAAGCATATTGGCGCGCGGCTGCAGCCTGTCCTGGATGCCTGCGTGGGGCTAAAAAAAGCCGGGGTCTGGCTGGAAATCACCACGCTGTTAATTCCGGGTCTGAATGATGATGAACAGCAATTGCGCGGCCTGACTCAATTCATCGTCAGAGAACTTGGCGCGGATACTCCCTGGCATGTCAGCCGCTTCTTTCCTCAGCACAAGTACCAGAACGTTGAGGCAACAGGCCTGGCGAGCATAGAAAAAGCGCTTGAAATTGGCAAGGCAGAAGGTTTGAAGTACACCTACGCGGGAAACGTGGCCGGTTCAGCGGACACTTATTGCCCGCATTGCGGGGAGGTGCTGATCGAACGCAGCGGGATGAGCGTATTTAGCAATCACATTAAAATGCCAGCTTTGTGCCCAAAATGCGGCACGTCTATCGCCGGCGTTGGCTTGAGTTTTGATGAGGTTGCGCTAATCTAATTCTGGAGTCAGCGCGGCAATTTTGCCCGTACGCACCAGCATGAGAATCTTTTCCAGATGCGGATGCAGCAAGCTATCCTGGGCGATAAACGGAACCTCCGCGCGGATAAATGCGTATGCTTCCCGAGTAATCTCTCCCATTCGGGCTTCTGGCTGTTTCTGCAGGCGGAAATCCAGCGCCTGGGCGGCGCAGAAGAGCTCAATTGCCACGATCGTTGAAAGGTTTTTCAAGATCTCCCGGCAGTGCAATGCGGCATTGGGACCCATGGAAACATGGTCCTCCACATTGCCAGAAGACGGGATGCTGTCGGTGCTGGCTGGGTGCGAGAGCGTCTTGTTTTCGGAGCTTAGCGCAGCGGCCGTGTACTGCAGCAGCATGAAACCCGAGTTCACGCCGCCATGTTCCGTGAGAAACGGTGGATAAGTAAGTGAGTCACAATGGCTGTCCACCAGTTTGGCAATGCGACGTTCGGACATATTGCCCAGGTCTGTCAGCGCGATGTTCAGGAAGTCCAGGCAGAATGCCAGCGGTTCACCGTGGAAATTTCCACCAGAGATAACCAAAGGGCTGCCTTCTTCACTACGAAAAACCAAAGGATTATCTGTTACCGAATTAAGCTCAATGCTGATAGTCTCTCGGGCTTGCGCTATAACATGATGAACCGCACCGTGAACCTGGGGGATACAGCGCAGCGTGTACGCGTCTTGAATATTCTTTGGGTCATGCGGACGTGTGAATTGGCTGTCTTTCAGGAGAGCACGAAAAACGGCAGCGGTTTCTTGTTGTCCGGGCTGAGGTCGCAGGCTGTGAATTTGCTCGTTGAATGCCCACAATGTTCCGTTTTGGGCTTCAAGCGTCAGTGCGGCAGCCAGGTTAGCCGAATCCAATAAGGACTTTGCCTGCGAGCAAAGGAGCGCGCCCATAGCTGTCATCAGCGTGGTGCCATTCGTCAGCGCCAGACCTTCTTTTGCGTGCAGACGCACTGCGCTCAGTCCTGCCTGAGAAAGAGCCTCAGAGGCTGGTAATTCACAGCCTTTCCAACGCACAATGCCCTTGCCAATCAAAGGCAACGCCATGTGCGCCAGAGGAGCAAGGTCGCCGCTAGCGCCTAAGGAACCTTTTTCTGGAATCCGGGGCAGTATGTTTAAGTTCAAAAGCGAGATCAGAAGCTGTATTGTTTCCAGGCGGATACCTGAGTAGCCGCGCGCAAGCGTGTTGGCGCGGATCAGCATCATTGCTCTCACAGTCTCATCGTCCAGGTACTCCCCAACGCCGACTGCGTGACTGAGCAAAATGTTCTCCTGCAGCGTTTCAACCTGGTCGCGTGGAATGACGCGGTCCTTGAAAGCGCCAAAACCGGTTGTGATTCCATAGGCAACCTCACCCCTCGCGACCAGTTCCGCGACTGCGTCGGCGGATTTCTGGATACCAGGCAGACAAGCGTCTGAAAGCGCGACCTGAACCTCAGGATTTTGAGAAACCCGCCGGACTTGTTCAATGGTCAGAGATTGTCCGTCCAGGAAAACATGCTTCATCCTTTTTCCTCCAAAACGAAGATTACTGTTCTGCGATGAGCACGGAGTTCAGCATAACAGCTGGCGCGTTAATCAAGTTTGGGTCCCGAGGTGGAATCGCGAAAAGCACATCCAGACCGGAGACAACCTGACCAAATACAGCGTGTTTTCCGTCAAGCCAGGGCGTTGCGACGTGGGTGATGAAAAATTGCGATCCATTGGTATTCGGTCCTGCGTTTGCCATGGAAAGCACGCCCGGTTTGTCATGGCGTAGTTTCGGGTCAAATTCGTCCCTAAAGCGGTAACCCGGACCGCCGCGCCCAGTGCCGGTCGGATCGCCGCCTTGCGCCATGAAATCCGGAATGACGCGGTGAAAAATTGTGCCGTCATAAAAGCCTTGGCGAGCAAGAAAAACAAAGTTGTTGACCGTGTGGGGAACGTTTTTCGCGAATAAATCAATCACGATATCCCCTTTGCTTGTACGCAAAGTGGCTTGGTATTTTTTGGTAAGGTCCAACTGCATTTCAGGTTCAGACTGCCATTGTTGAGAACTCATGATGCCTCCAAGTGGTTTTGGACAATTGTAGCATCAATCCGATGGCGTGACTGAAGGGGGGCGCAGCGCATAACCATAATTCGGCGGCTGAGGTAGTAAAAAAAGAATCACAAATTGCACTGTGATTCAGTCTTCATCAATAATTAAGTTTTGTCTTCTGCGTAATCAGGCGAATTCTTTATTGAGCGTATCAAGCAGCGCCAGAATTTCCGCATTGGCAGGGATATCGGTCATGTCGTGTCCGTAGTGGATGTAGCGCACAAGACCGGCTTTATCCACAATAATCTGACCAGGCATGCGACCGAGCTTGAATAGGTTCACCTGTTGACCTAGCAGTTTGAGGACTGAATGGCTTGGGTCGGGGAGACCGATAAAAGGCAACTTTTCCCGGAGGAAGTAGGCGTTGAAGGCTTGGGGGCTTTCAGGGCCGATCACCAGGATCTGCGCGGCGGCAGCAACAAATTTGTCGTAATCATGACGCAACTGCGCCATATGCCGCTGGCAGAATGGTCAAGTAAATCCGCGGTTCAAGACGAGAATGACATGCTTGAGACCCTTAAAATCCGAAAGCGCGATTGAATTTCCAAACACATCTACAAGACTAAAATCAGGAGCAGGCAGATTAAGGGTTACGAGAGTCATAGAAAGCCTCCGTTAATAAATCCCTTTTTACCGCGATTCGAAAGCCCAATATTCCATCAATGGTGTTGTTGGCTTCTTTGCTAACCTTTTACCGCGCCGCCAAGCATGCCGCGGATAAAGAAGCGCTGGAAGAGAATATACACGATGACGGTTGGAACAGCCACTATCAGCGCGCCAGCCGCGAGCAAGGGGATATTGGCAGTGTATTTCCCCTGGAAGAAGGCCAGCCCTACCGGCAGCGTGCGCATGGTTTCATCCTGAACAAGCACAAGCGCGAGTAAGAATTCATTCCAGGTCCACATGAAAATGAGGACTACCAAGGTTGTAACCGAGGGTTTAGCCAGCGGCCAAAGAACGCGCCAAAGCGTTTGCCAGCGGCTGCAGCCGTCCATGGCGGCCGCGTCCACAAGGTCGCGTGGCGCGTTTTCAAAAAAAGACGTCATCCACAAGCTGCCAAAAGAAACACTCAACCCAATCTGCGGCAGGATTAAAGCCCAATAGCTATCACGCAGGTTTAACAAGTCCAGAAAGTGATAGAGCGGAATAATGACTGCTTCGAATGGAACCATGTAGCCCAGCAGGATGAGCGGAAAGAGCCATTTCTTTCCAGGAAGGGGCAGCAGTCCAAAAGCGTAACCTGTTAGTAAAGAAAGAAACACGCTGGCAGCCACAACGGCGACCGAAACAATCACGCTGTTCTTGAAAAAAATGTTGAAGCGGCCGGTGAACCACGCTTGTCTGAAATTATCCAGGTTCCAGGTCTGCGGAAGACTGAAGGGTCCCTGGATAAGCTGAGTGTCGGTCTTAAAAGCCCCCAGGAGCAGACCCGCTATTGGTAATAACACGAGCAAAGCAAAAAAACTGAGCAGAAGATAACGAGGAACAAGCTGGCCTTTTCTACTGTTCATGCGCTGTTTTCCTCGTTTCCGGTTTGGAATCGGCGAATAAGCAGAGAAATTCCCAGGATAATAAGCATGAGAATTGTTGCGATTGCGGACGCATACCCGATACGGTTTTGTTGAAAAGCAGATCGGTAAATCAGAAAGCCGACCACCAGGGTCGCGTTGCCGGGCCCTCCGCGCGTGGTGACGTAAACGAGGTCAAAAACCCTCAGCGCGGCAATGATAGTAGTCACCAAAGCCACGCCAATTTCTGCGCGAAGGCCGGGAATGGTGACATGCACGAACTGCTGAAACGCGTTCGCTCCGTCCAGGCTGGAAGCTTCGTAGTACTCCTCTGAAATGTGCTGCATGCCTGCCAAAAAGAGAATCATGCAAAATCCGTACTGCACCCAGGTGCCAATGGAACCTACCGCAGGAAGCGCGAGCGCAAAATCACCCAGCCAGGCTCTGGTAAGACTGCTCAACCCCACCGAGTTCAGGAGGATATTTAGTGGGCCGAATTGGGGGTTAAAAATCCAGCGCCAAATCACGCCTACAACCACCATGCTGATGACCTGGGGCAGAAAAAGCACGGTACGGAAAAACGTCATGCCGGGTAGAGCCTTGCGTGTCAGCAGCGAGGCAAGCAGCAGCCCAAGCAGTACTGGCAAGATGCAGAAAAATAAAATAAAAATCAGGTTGTGAAGAAAGGCGTCTGCGAATTGGGCATCAGAAAACACCGTACGGTAATTTTCCAGGCCGACCCAATCCCGCTGCGCGCTAAAACCGTTCCACGCAAAAAAGCTGGTTCTGACCGTTTCGAGGATTGGGTAAAAGATAAAACCAATGTAGATCACAAAACCAGGCAGCAGGTAGAGCCACCCTTTCCATTTATTTTCGCCTGGGTATGCCTGGTTTGATCGCATTGCGTTGAAAAGACAGCCGGCGCTTGTTTGGAGCGCCGGCTGTGAGGAGAGAAATTATTTACTTAGGTAGGTCTCATAGTCTTTTTGGACGGCTGAGACGAAGTCTTCAGGCGTGCTGATGCTGCCGAGCAATTTCTGCAATTCAGCCACCAGTGTGTCATAAAAAGTAGGGGTAGCCCAGTCAATATAGTGACCGACGGCGTTGCCCTTGTTGATGGCGTCCCAGGCGCGCAAGGTGTCGCCAAAGAGATTGTCCGTCTTGATATCCGCGCCCTCAGGCAGCGCCATGGCGGGGAGCATGCCGGCATTCGCCCAGAGTTCGGCAGCGCGCGGGCTGATCATCCAGTTGAGGTACTCCGCGGCAAGGTCAGCTTTGGTTGTCGTGGCTCTGATCGCGAACGGGATACCGACACCACCAATAGCCAGCGCGGTTTTTCCTTCGAAGGGCGGCATCAGGAAGAAACCAAACTCCTGATCAGTATCGTTCACCAGTTCGCCAGCCAGCCAGGAACCGGTGATGGTCATCGCGCCGCTGCCTGCTTTGAATAGCGCGTTGCTGTCGTCGTAGCCGATGCCTGGATAGCCTTCGGAGAAGTAACCGGCTTTAGCCCACTGCTGGAGGATGGCCGCGGCCTTGGTGTTCTCATCAGTTTTGAAGCTGACATTATTCACGCCGTAGGTCAGGTTATTGATGTAATCCAGGCTTACGAGCAGATGCTGAATTGCGCTAAATTCATGGATGGCGTTCCAGCCGTCCAGGCTGCCAAAGGAAATGGGAGTTTCCCCGCTTTCCTTAATCTTAGCGAGCAGTGTTTCAAACTCCTCAAAAGTTTGCGGAACTTGCCAGCCATTCTTTTTGAATAGGGTTTTGTTGTAATACACCCCAACCACTTCAGCGGTCGGGCTTACGCCGTAGAGGTTGCCCTGACCAAAGGTCTTGCCATCGGCGGTAAAACTGTTGCGGCTGGCGACTGAGGTGGAGAAAACCGAACCCCAATTGTATTTGGCGAGGTAAGCATCAAGCGGCAGCAGCAGACCCGCTTCTACCATCGCGCCCATATCGCTGCGTCCTTGATTCACCTGGGCAACGTCCGGGCCATTGGCTTCCGTCAGAGCGAGCTTGAGGGTCACTTTTAGGTCGTCGAGAGTTTTGACCACGCGTTCGATCTTGACGCCCGGGTGAGCGGCCTCGAATTCCGCGTTGAGCGTATCCATCACCTGGCTTTCAACGTCGCGGTAAAACTGATCCCATACAACCAGCGTGGTTACTTCCGTTACAGGCGCCTCGTTCTCAGCGGGTTTTTTGATGCTTTGGCAGGCACCCAGGATCAAGGCGAGTACCAAAATAATCGATATGGTTAAGCGCGTTCTTTTCATACTGCTCCTTTGTGACATTAAAAAAGTTAGCAAAATTATACCTTACATGAACTGCGCCAATCTCTTCCCTTAGAGAGAAATAATGGAAAATCTAAGATGTTCTGCAAAAACCAGGCGGATAATAAGCACCTTTTGGGGATTGGCTCCCAGCTTGTTGATATAATGAGATCAAGCAAATTGATTGCAGTCAAAAACTTTGCTTGTGATTTTTGGAAAGAGCGATGACTTGATGAGAGTACGGCTCCGCACTAATTATTTGATGTATGACAATATTCCCCTTCAGTTTATGGATGCCTGGGTAATCTGACTGGACGTTGTGCCAGTTTTTCTATTTTTCTTTGCCAAAAATAGTTACAAAGGAGAGAATGGTGGAAATAAAAGAAGCAAGTTCTTTGCGGGACGCGTTCGCGCATTTATCCTGGCAGTTGTTGATGGTAACGGAGAACGCTGCGATTGCTGCCGCGCGGTCTGCTGGGAAAGGGGATAAAAACCTGGCGGACAAAGCTGCGGTAGATGCAATGCGGGATACGCTGGATAAGATGAGCGGATTTTCGTCACATATCAAGATTGGGGAAGGAGAACGCGACGATGCACCAATGCTGTTCATAGGCGAGCGGCTTGGCAGCGGGGATATCGAAATTGATATAGCCGTGGATCCATTGGAAAATACCAACGCCACTGCTGACCTGAAGCCCGGCGCGGTGTGCGTTTTGGCAGCTTCTTCCAGGGGTGGGCTCATTGAGGGCTCAGATACTTACCTGGACAAATTATGTGTTGGACGAGAAGCCGCGCCTGTGGTCGATATCCGCTTGGCGCCAGAGGAGAACGTACGTAGGATTGCTGAAGCTTTGCGCCGCAAGGATTACGCTGAAATAACTGTGACCGTGTTGGACCGTCCACGCAACGAGGAACTTATCCAGCGCCTTCGGTCGACTGGCGCGCGTGTAAATCTTATCGCTGATGGAGACCTGATGCCATGCATCTTTACGTGTTTTAAAGGCGCTGGCGTGCACGCGGTCATGGGCATCGGCGCGGCGCCGGAAGGCGTAATTTCTGCCGCGGCGATCAAACTGCTGGGCGGCGGCATGCAGGCAATCTTTAAGCCCAAGGACGAAGCTGACCGCCAGCGATTGACGCGTATGGGAATCAAATTGGACCAGGTTTACACAGCGGAAACCCTTGCTCCTGGAGAAAATCTCATTTTTTGTGCCACTGCGGTCACGCCGATTCTCACAACTACCAAGGCAGTCCTGGAAGGCGTAAGCTTCTTCCCCGGCGGCGCAAAAACCCACAGCCTGGTCGTCTCGAACACCTTTATGAATTTTGTTCCGACCACCCACGTGCTTGACTGCGAAAGCTTCACGAGAGAAAAGAGCGAATTCCGATTATGGTAGGCTCTTCAGCGCTGCTTTTCCGGTTTCCGGCCGGTTGACAGGCTTCGCTCGGATGGTAAAATTGCGGTCTATTACGCGAATGAGGTTTTGATGAAAACAGCTTTAATTACTGGCATCACCGGTCAGGATGGTTCATACCTGGCGGAATTGTTACTGAGCGAAGGTTACGAAGTGCACGG
>JAAZPN010000274.1 GCA_012797215.1 Chloroflexota bacterium
GCCAGAATCGAGGGGATGGTAGAGCCAGCGGAGCGCCTGCAAGCCGCGGTGGATGACCTGTTTGGCGCGCCGCGCGCCAAAGCGCTTGAAAATGCCGCCATTCCGCGTCTGAGCGGTATCCGCGAATTGTATCTGACCCTGACCGGGGATTATGAGCTGCACGGCGGCTACTATCCTCAGCGCGCGCAATTGGCTGGCACCAGCGATTTCAGCGGACTAGTCAAAAACGCGCTGAATAAACTGGTCGCGAACACCTGGGATGAGCTGGGGCGGGCTGGTTATGACTGGTGGAAGCAAGTGACTGTACAGGAGCATTTCTCCAGCTTGCACGACATCACCGGGACGCTGATTGGAACGGTGGGGGACCTGCCTACCGTGGCGGAAGGCGGAACATACACCGAACTTGCCATCGGGGATTCCCCGGAGACGGCCAGCTTCACTAAATACGGCGGTTACATTCCGCTGACTTTGGAATTGATTGACCGCGATGAAACCCGCAAACTGCGCAGTTACGCCCGCGAGCTGGCGACCGCTGGAATGCGGAAAATTTCAAAACTTGTCGCGGCAATATTCACCAGCAACAGCGGCGTAGGACCGACTATGGCTGATACCGGCGCGTTATTCAACGTGACGGCTGTTACTACTGCGGGTGGGCATGCCAACCTGGGCACCAGCGCCTTGAGCGCCAATGCCTGGGACGCGGCTTGCCGCAGCGTTTACAAACAGCCAATGCTAATCAAAAATAGCGCCGCGCTGCGCGGGACTGGCCCGGCTTTGGCGGTGAATCCCAAGTTCATCCTCATTCCACGCGCGCTGCAAAAGACCGCCATGGAGCTTTGCACCGGCGCTTTGGTGCGCGAGAGCGGTTATGTGTACGATAACGTCTTGAAAGGCAGCGCTGTTCCGGTTGTCGTTCCGGATTGGGCGGATGAAAGCGACTGGGCGGCAGTCTGCGACCCGCGGGTTGCGCCAGCGATATTTGTAGGCGAGCGCTTTGGTTTGGCGCCAGAAATATTTGTCGCGGGGGACGAGCTTTCCCCTTCGGTTTTCAGCAATGATGAACACCGACTGAAAGTGCGGCATTACCTGGCGCTCTGGGTGAATGATTACCGCCCGCTGTTCAAGTCAAACGTCGCGTAAGCAATTTTTCCATTCAACAAAGGAGAGAGAGATGCCAAAATGGAAAGTGCTGTTGGGCTCCCGGAAATTTTGGGCAGCCCTGATGGGTTTGCTGGTCTTGGTGATTAAAGCCTGGAATCCAGATTTTCCGCTCGAAGCGGGAGAACTGGCAGGCATCCTTTCAGTGTTGGTCGCTTACATTCTGGGCACCGCGCTGGAAGATGGATTAGCCGGGCACCGCGAATAGCGTGAGGGACGCGGGCGCCTGTACATCAGGCGCCCGCAAACCACCAAACTGTGAATATCCCCTTAGGAGCGTGAAGAGTGGAGAGAACTGAACTTAAAACAATAGTGGAAGCGCTGGCGGGACCTAATCCGCTTGGATGCGCTGTCAAGGAGAACGGCGTGTTGGTGATTGTGGACAGCAGCGGGAAAAAGAAAGCCTACTATCCGGCGGATTACCAGCATCTGCTGCATACCCGGAAAACGAACAAGACAACGAAAGGAGATGGATATGCCCGCGCTCAGTGACCTGTGTGAGAGCTTGAATCATCAATTTTTGGACCCCCAGAACCTTGTCATTCCCGGCGATACCCAAACGGAAGCTGTTCGGGAAGCTCTGGCTGGGATGAACGCCTTTCTCGGCACGCAATACACGCTGGAAGGATTGGACAGCGCCCCGACCAGCAGCCTGCCCGACCGATACGTCCCCGTGCTTTTGTGCGGCGCGGCAGCCTTCGCGCTGGATTTTAGCTTGCGAAAACGCCTGGGAGGATTTGCCAGCGCGATTGGGCGAGAGGAAACCATGCGCTTATGGTGTGAGCATCTCTCCCGCCAGTTTGACGCGGGGCTGGACCGCCTGCGATTATTGACGCTGCAGAGCGAAGCCAGCGCGCCGTTTGGGGCCTGGGTGTGGAATGAAAGCCCACACTGGCGCACGGAAGGTGAAGCATGAGCCGGCTAGACCTGGGGAACCTGGCGGATCCTGAAGAAAGCGCCTGGTACTGCCTTAATGACGGACCGATGGATCCAGGTTTGCTAGGGACGCAGTATGACCCCATTGTCACGCCAGCAGAAGTCGTCACCGAAAGCTTGCGCGTGGGCTTGCGCGGCAGCCCAACGGAATTGCGGGCGGTTATTCGACGCTTGTCGCAGATCGTCGAGTTGGTGCGCCTGAACAATGAGCATGGCATTGGTCATGCTATCTATCTGCGCGCCTTTCCGCCTGAAAGCGCTAGCCCGGTTTACACCCGTTTACTGCGCGCGGAACTGCGAACTTTGCCTGGAGCATTGGTTTATGAGGAGGGCGGCGCGTTGGCCGTGGATTTGGTTGTTACCAGGTTTAATTACTTTGACGGAGTCGAGCAAGCGCTGAACCTGGCAAACAGCGCGGGCAGCGGCTACAGCGTCAGCCTTCTGAACTTTGATGACGAGCTGGCAGCTGGCAACGATAATTATTTCTATGTGAATACCAGCGAGCTGGAAAGTGACTTGCCCGCGCCGCTTCGGCTGCAGATCACCAACAATAACAGCGCAGCCTTGCGTCAGCTTTTTGTGGGGGCGTTTCACGATCGCGGCAACACGGATAAGCCGCCGCTGACGCTGGAGGCGGAATCCGCGCCAGAAGCGGAGCTTGTCAGCGCCACCAGCGCGTCAAATGGCGCGTTTGGGCGTTTTAGCGTGCCGGGCGGCGCCTGGCAGGCATTTGCCAGTTGGGAAATAGACTACACAGACCTGGCCGCGCTCGGCGGGCGCATGTTTTTGCCGCTCTTGCGTTTTCAGACTCCTCTTTCAGCGCTTGGGGCGCGCTTCCGAGTGGTTCTAAGACACAGCGGCGCTCCAATGGGTGGGGTGCTGTGCCTAACTTCAGCAGCGGCCGCTCAAGCCGGAACAGGTTTTTTGGCGCTCGCGCCGTTGCGCCTGCCTTCTGGCAAACTTAGCCCGCGTTACGCGCCTGCGCCGCTTCTTCTAAACCTCCAGGTTCTGATTCCCAGCGCAGGCAGCTATACGTTGAACATCGATAACCTCAGTTTGCTCCCTCAGGATAGTTTTGCGTGGTTTGATTTCCCAGCTGGGTTGGCGGCTGGCGCGCGCTTGATGGATGATGGGTTCGCGCGGGAAAGTTACACGCTGATTGACGGGCAGCAGCTGCGGGCGCATGAACGGGTGGGAGCCTGGCTTACGCTGCCTGTCGGCGCGCGTTCCTGGTTTTATTTTTTCCAGGTGGATGGCGACAATCTGGCGCCAACGCAGGCAGCCATTGCAGCGCGGCTTTGGTGCCGCGGCCGTCGGCAGATACTGTGAGGCGCGCATGAATTTGAACAGGGAGGCGTTTCAGGCATTCATAACGGATTCGGACGGCACGCCAGTGCTGGCGCCCGGCAGCTTGCGGGTGAGCATGTTGTCCTGGAAGGCTCTGGGCGGCTGCGACAGGGCGCGATTGGTGTTGGATGAAGCTCCGGGCAACTTCGCGCAGTGGTCGGGATTAATAAGCAAAGCGGTGCGGGTTTACAACAGTTTTGGCTGCCTGGTGTGGTGGGGCTATATTCACAGCGCGGCGCGGGAGGAGGGCGCGCATCAAATTTCACAGTCGCTGGATGATTTGGCTAACCGCGTTGCCGTGCGGTACCTGGAGCTTGAACCCACGGGAGAGAGCTTTGGCGCGGCGAGGCAGACCGAGTGGGCAGAGGACGCGCAAAGCACGGCGACTTTTGGGCGCAAGGACCTGCTGCTTGAGCGCGGGCTTATGTCTGAGAGCGCCGCGCTGCAGCTGCGCGACCTGACCCTGGCGCGGAGCGCGGAACCTGCCGCGCGCCTGCTATTGGGCAAGCCTCAGCAGCGGAGCGATGTTTCACTGCGAGAGGAACGCGGGCGGTCAATTCTTCTGGATTGCATGGGTTGGTTCGCGCGCCTGGCTTGGCGCATTTACCAGCCGCCAAACGGCCTGCTTGGGAATACTGCCAGCCAACAGGGCAGCCAAAGCCTGGGGAATACTTCTTCGTTCCAACGGGTGGGGCAGTCCTTTCGGACTGCCAGCAGCGCCGCTTTGCTAAAACAAGTCGAAGCGCGCGTAAGACGCTACGGCAGCCCGAGCGACTCTATTAAGCTTGCGCTGCAGCTGGATAATGGCAGCGGCAGCCCAGCTGGCGTGGATTTGGTATCCGCTCTTGTTTCGGGTGCCTCGCTTGCGCCGGAAGCGTATCCATGGACGGTGTTTTCATTCGCTGACCCACCGCAGCTTTTGGCAGACACGAATTATTGGCTGGTCTTTTCCCGCAGCGGGTCAGTCAGCGCGTCAAACTATTACGTTTTGGCTGTCGATGAAAAACTTTCTTACCTGGATGGGACCCTTAAAACATACAATGGCAGCGCCTGGTCAGCGCGTTCCATGCCAGCGGATTTGGTCTTTAGGGCGAGCGCAATCTGGCAAAGCACGGACTTGCTGGCAGAGGCAGCCGGGCTTTTTTTGGGGGATCCCTTTAGCGAGGTGAGCGTGGACTGCGCGAGCGGCGTGTTTCTGACGCCGACTTCCGCTAAGCCGCTGCCAACTGACCAATTCGCGCGGTCTTTGCTGGACCTTGGCACAGAGCGCATGACGACTCTGACCTGTGAGGTCGACGCGAACCTGAGGCTAATCTTTTCGGAGCGGGTGGCGGCGCAGGAAGGCGAGCTTTGGAAACTAAACCCAAGGGGCGGCTTGCTAACGCCAGCAGGAGAGCCCCCTCTACCGGGACAACTGCCAGTGGGTAGGTGGCTTCGGTCGGGGGAAAATGCCCCCGTATTCATCACAGCCGGGGCAATCAGCGCTCCAGACTGGACGCCGCGCCTGAAAAGCGACTGAACTGGCCGGGGTTGGAATGCAAAAGCCCGTCTGGAAACGAAAGCGGTTAAAATGGTGACAGAAATTAGTATGGAGGCAGATATGCCAAAGGCAACCTTTAACTTTCCAGCGGGCTTTTTGTGGGGCAGCGCCGCGGCCGCGCACTGTGTGGAAGGCAGCAGCCCTGCTACCGATTGGTTGGAATGGGAACAACAGCCTGGTCGGATTGTGGATGGCAGCACGGTCGGACGGGGATGCGAATGGTGGTCGGGGCGCTGGCGCGAGGATTTTGACCGCGCGCAGGAGATCGACCAAAAAGCGCTGCGATTTTCCATTGAATGGGCGCGCGTGCAGC
>JAAZPN010000033.1 GCA_012797215.1 Chloroflexota bacterium
GCACGAACTGGAACTGCTGGATTGGGACCCGCCTGAGGCAGTGGTGGATATTCAATGTTCATCGGGTACCTATGTGCGCTCCCTGGCGCACGACCTGGGCGAAAAGCTTGGCTGCGGCGCCACGCTTACCGGCTTGCGCCGGACAAAAAATGGCCGCTTTGGCTTACGGGATGCTGTTTCCTTACGCAAACTGCAGGAATCTTTTTCCAACGGGGACTGGTATCAGTATCTCATCCCGGCTGCGGAAGCGCTGGGCGATTGGTACACGGTGGAACTCACCGTGGAGCAGGTGGATGAAGTCCGCCACGGCCACCGCGTTCCAGCGTTGGATTCAGGTGAAGAAGGCAAATGGGCGCGCGCGGTCAGCCAGGAAGGTGAATTGGTAGCCCTGATGGAGTACGACGGCGCGGCAAATGAATGGCAGCCCCGCAAAGTATTCTTCCTCTAAGCGCTTGATTGCATGCAAATGATAACCCTATGTTGGCGACCCGCCAAACAGGGTTATTTTTTTGAACTAACCAGTGAGGACTTTTGACGCAATTTTTCGATAATCTACCTGAAAAAAAACCTGAGACTTTGTGGATTACCATTGGCAATTTCGATGGTCTCCACCGCGGCCACCAAGCGCTCCTGGACCGCATGAAACAGAACGCAGCCAAAGCGGGCTGCAAATCCGCGCTGGTGACGTTTCAACCGCACCCCAGGGTAGTGCTTCAGAACATCAGCGGACCTTTTTACCTGGCATGTGAAGCAGAAAAAAGACTATTACTGGCGCAAAGCGGATTGGATTATATCTTCACGCTGCCATTCGATCAGGCACTTGCCAGCCTCAGCGCCGAAGAATTCTTTTCGCAGCTGCTGCGGCATCTCAATTTGCGCGGTCTGACAGTCAGCGAGAACTTCGCGCTTGGAAGAGACCGTTCCGGAACGCAGGAGCAAATTGGCCGGCTTTGCGCTCACCACGCAATTACGATGGACATCATGCCGCCTTTTTGCCTGGATGGAAAACCAGTTTCATCTGGCAGGGTGCGAGAAGCCCTGGAAGTTGGCGATGTCCGCGCCGCGGCGCGTTTGCTCGGCCGGCCGTATTTCGTGAAAAGCAAGGTGGTGGAAGGCAAGCACTTGGGGTCCAAATTAGGCTTTCCCACCGCAAATCAGGTCGTGCATCCCCAAAAGATACTGCCCCAATACGGCGTGTATGCAACCCGCGCCAGCTTTAACGGGGAAAAATACATGGGCGTGACCAGTGTGGGGGTGCGCCCGACTTTTGAGAACACCACCCAGGCAAATATCGAAACCCTCCTGTTGGATTTTGATGATAACATCTATCACGAGGACCTGACAATTGAGTTTATCGCCCACCTGCGCGGTGAAATCAAGTTTGAACGGGCGCAGGACCTGATTAATCAAATTGAGCAGGATAAACATGAAGCCAGGAGAATACTGACCCATGAACCTTTCCCGGAGAATTTATCGGCTTAGTCCCAGTCAGTTGAGCGCGGAAACAATCGCGGTCACTTTCGCGAAAACATCCCGCTCACCTGAGCCATTTGACCAGATTGCCGCGGAATTGGACGCTGAAAAGTCCGCCAAATTCAGCGAGAAATGGATTGTCGGATA
>JAAZPN010000275.1 GCA_012797215.1 Chloroflexota bacterium
ATGGAATGCGGAAAACTTCAAACTATTGGCGAGGAGCTTGTGGAAGTTGGCCGGGAACTGAACAATATGATTAAGTTAGTCCCTAACCTGTAGATGTTTGCGTAAGCCATCAACCGCGCCCGCGTTCGGCGTCACAGTCATCAGAAACGTTTCCAGAATCAAGAGACCCACCGTTTGGTGGGTCTCTTTGTAATTTACCAGGCACAAGCATTAGGTATGGCTGCGCAGTGGCGCTTTGTCGCAGTTTATTGTTAGTGCGGGGCGCTGGCAGAAAGTTAGCTTGTGTAAATGTTTAATAGTTTTAGAACCACCGGTTCCACTACTTCTTTTAATTTTTGCTCTTCCACGCCGCGGACCTTGGCGGTAATCTCGAGAGTTGCGAGGGACTCTCCGGTGAAAGTGCCGATAGCAATGATGTCACCGCCTGCCTCAAAAATCGTTTGAGTGAGCTTGGCTATCGCGCCAGGCTCATTCTTGAGCAGAGCCGATATTCGCACGCCGTAATCCCGCGCTCCCAAAAGCTCGAGGAACAGCCGGAAAAGGTCCGTTTCCGTGATAATGCCAACCACGTCTTCACCGCGCAAAACAGGCAGGCTGCTTATCTTGTGGTCAGCCATCAGGCGGGCGGCTTCTTCCACCGGCATCTCTTCCGTGGCAGTGATTACATCCTTCACCATCACGTCAGATACCTTGATGCGGTCAATCAGGTAATTAAGTTCCCAAACGCTAAGCGTGGTGGCTTTGGAAGGCAGCGCGTTTTCCAGATCGTTCTGGGTGACCAATCCGACCATTTTGTTCTTATCAGCCACGACCATGTGGCGAATTTTTTCTTTTTTCATCAGCGTTACCGCGTCATTCAGCGGCATGCTTGGTGGAACTGTGATAATTGGGGAAGACATTCTTTTGCCGACAATCATTTTTATGCTCCTTCGCTCAGGCGGATGATATTAGGATGAGACAAATTTCTGTTGCTAAAGACCTAAGATAATTTCAATATCTAAAAATTTCGTGTAAGTTGTTTCATAATTTTTACTTACTGCATAAATTATAAAACAAACCAGCCCGTTTCGTAAGGAAATGTATATCGTTAATACAAAAAAGTGACGAAAGTTGAAGAGAACGGATAAAGTGGCCAACTTTAAACAATAATACTTCGGCAGAAACACGTCAGGCGGAAGCATATGTGCAAATCTACGGAAAAGACCAGTCGACTATTCATTGTAGTTTGTGCGGGGTTTCAGGAGGTAATATGATTTTTCTCTCAGGTAATCAAGCAGGACAATGCGTTGTTTGAGACTGATGAGTTTGTCAGATTGTGTGAAATCCTCTTAAAAGGTTGTATGATGTGATTAAGGTTATTCGAAACAATTTCTGTAGAGCCCGGCCGCGAGACTTGTCCAACTCCGGCTAACGATAAGCGCTGATGGAGTAATTATTGTTTCCAATAATCTCAAGCTTCTGAGGTTTCGCTTGGGACCGATTGTGTAAAATAACCAGTTCTCAGAAGAGATGAAACTACCCATGGAGGTGCAATATGAGCATTGAATCTACGCGCGAAACAATGAATCGGTTCTTCAACGCGCAGCACGGCGATGTCAGCATGATGGCGGAGGACGTCGTCTTTACTTTGATGGCAAGCGGAGATGAATCACACGGCAAGGAGGCGGTACAGGGAATGTTCACATATCTGTATCACATTGCCTTTGACGCCACTGCCATCCCCAGACTCGTTGTGGTTGATGAAGACCACGCTGTGCTTGAAGCAGTTTTTTCGGGTAAGCACATCGGTGACTTCAATGGTATTCCTGCTACTGGCAAAGATGTGCGCGTTCCCATGGTCGTGGTGTATGACGTAGCTGGCGGTTTAATTCAGCAAGCCCGCATCTACTTTGAGCTGCCGGCTCTGCTGAAGCAGTTGGGAATACCCAGCGGATAAGCGCTGCCGTCAGAATACGCTCATCTGAATACTCGCCTCCGGCGCGATTTAAAATCGTTAGCTTTGGCTAGCGTGGAAATTTTCCGCCCTCTGATAATTATGCTGCGCATGATTTGGAGTTTGAACAAAAAATGCCCCCGGCGCGACTCGCCTGTACCCCGCAGGGGCAAACGCGCAACCGACTGATTATTATCCCCTTCACGGAGGTTCAAAGGCAGTAAATCAAATAAGCAATAAAAAAAATGCCCCCGGCGCGACTCGCCTGTACCCCGCAGGGGCAAACACGCAACCGACTGACACTTGCCCCATCTGATGGAGTTCGAAGTCACATTTGGTGACTTTGGGTCAAATCACTTGCTCGGTGTGGACACCGGCACGATCAGAGAATCAAAATGCCCCCGGCGCGACTCGCCTGTACCCCGCAGGGGCAAACGCGCAACCGACTGACACATCCGACCTTATTGGAGCTTCGAAGGCAGCAAGAGCAACAAAAATGCCCCCGGCGCGACTCGCCTGTACTCCGCAGGGGCAAACGCGCAACCGACTTGCACTTGCCCTTGATTGCACCCTGACGGGTGTGCTGCGCTAGGAGCTCGAAGGCAGAAAAAAATGCCCCCGGCGGGATTCGAACCCACAACCGACTGATTCGAAGTCAGGCACTCTATCCGTTGAGCTACGGGGGCTTATACAAAGCTGCTTGGTCAGTAACGCTGACAGTCAAGCTGCAGTATTTTATCATCAATTTCAGCATCCGGTCCGCGCATTCCAGTTCGCATCTATGCCTGTTTTCGCGTCCGGGAACCACTCATCATAATTACCATAATATGGAAGGCTTTTACAGCGTAGAGCAAACCATTTCTAATTGATTATTGAAGAACAAACACAAAATTCATACCAATATCCCCATACTTTTTACCGCTCAGCGTATAATCAATTATCCCGTATTTTTCATCCTGTAATGGAGCAACCATGAGAAAAATCGCTGCAATCCTGTTCTTTGGTGTTTTGCTTTTAACTTTCGCGCTGCATTCCTCAGTTGTTTCCGCCAAGCGAGAACCGCAGAGGAAAGGCGGAATTCTTTTTGCCGCGCCTGGCGGAACCAGTACGGCATGTTCTAGCTGGGCGGATGCCTGTGAGCTGCAGACTGCGCTTGGACTGGCCGCGGCTGGCGATGAAATTTGGGTGCAAGCCGGCATCTACAAAGCCACCACTGGCACGGACAGCACGATATCCTTTGTCCTAAAAAACGGGGTCGCGATTTATGGCGGCTTTTTGGGAAGCGAAACTGCCCGCGAGCAGCGAGATTGGGAGTCCAACCCTACCATCCTCAGCGGTGAAATTGGCAACCCTGAGGTCCACACCGATAATACCTACCACGTCGTACGCGCCGATGGCGTGGACGCAAGCGCTGTGCTGGACGGCTTCATTATCGAGCATGGAAACACCTACTGGTCGGACCCGGACGTGCGCGGTGGAGGCATTTACTGCCTGAACAACGCAAGCCCGGTCTTCAGAGATATTATTCTGCGCCATAACTACAGCGAAAGGGACGGCGCCGGAATGTACAACAATTCCAGTGCGCCCAGCCTTTACAACGTCACTTTTGAAAATAACACCGCGGAAGCCCTGGGCGGCGGGATGTCCAACAGATTAAGTAACCCAATCATCGTAGGCGCGACATTTAGTGGAAACCATGCGGGATACGGCGGCGGCATGTACAACGACGGCAGCAATCCTTCAATTCAGGCTGCGGTATTTGAAGATAACACTGCCTCGCTCAATGGCGGTGGGATGAGCAACTGGTTTACTAGCAGTCCCTATCTGAAAGGCGTGGACTTTGTGAACAACAGCTCGGGTACATACGGCGGCGCGATTATGAATTACAACAGCAGTCCGATCATGGAAGAGGTGCTCATTTCTGATAACACCTCCGCTGAGGGCGGGGGCATGTACAGCTGGGGTGTCAGTGGAGGAATGAGCGACCCCAAGATGAAGAACGTTACCTTTGAATTCAACACAGCCACCGCTGGGGATGGCGGCGCGCTCTACAACAAATTCAGCAATCCAACTCTGAAATTTGTCACCATCCATGCCAATCAGTCGCTAGCGCGCTATGGCGGCGGCATCTACAACGTTTCGAGCAGCCCAAAGCTTGAAGACGTGACGATTTCCAACAACACTTCGCTGAAAGCCGGCGGCGGTATGTATAACACTGGCACGTATACCGATCGCAGCACTCCAAGCCTTCTGCGGGTCGTATTCTTTGGTAATGTCGCATCGAGTGTCAGTTACGGAGATGGGGGTGGGATGTTCAATTATGATTGGTGCAGCCCGACGATGACCGATGTGGTATTTCAGGAAAACAGCGCGGGTCATGATGGCGGCGGGATGTACAACAATCAAGCGACGTTCGCCCTCCTGCGGCGCGTGCTTTTCACGGGGAATTTTTCGGATAACCACGGCGGAGGCTTGTTTAATACTGCCGCTTACCCGGATCTGGAAAACGTGACGTTTTACGGCAACACCGCCAACGAGAACGGCGGCGGAATGTGCAGCTGGGCAGTAATTGACCCCCTCAGCATGGTGAACGTCACATTCGTGAACAATACTACTGTGTACGGGGATGGGGGCGGAATTTTCAATTCGACGACCAATGGATATTCCTTACGCAATGCCATCGTGTGGGGCAATTCCCCGACCCAGATTGTCGGTGGGGGGACGGTGACTTACAGCGCGATACAGGGCGGCTTTGGAGGCGAAGGGAATACCTCGCTGGACCCGCTGTTGGAGGCTTTGGCGGATAATGGGGGATTCTCAAAGACGGTGGGGCTACAAACCAACAGCCCGGCCGTGGACGCGGGCAATCCGGAGCTTTGCCCGGATGTGGACCAGCGCGGTTTTATGCGGCCGTTTGA
>JAAZPN010000276.1 GCA_012797215.1 Chloroflexota bacterium
CGGGCAGGCCTATGTCGAACTAAAAGCAGCCCAGGAAGGCAATACCATTCTTATCTATCAGAGCGCGCCGGATAAAGCGCAGAAGAGCCCCGCCGAACTCACCATCGGCGACAAGGTTGTGCTGCCTGGCGCCGCGACGATTATCAGCAGATTTCTGAAAGTCTAAAGTAATCACTAAAAAAGGAGAGTGAAACAATATGCATACATCATGGGACCATCGATACGCTCACCGCACTGCTGGGATGACCAGTTCGTTCATCCGTGAGTTGTTGAAGGTCACCGCTCAGCCGGATGTTATTTCATTTGGCGGCGGGTTTCCAGCAGCGGAGCTGTTTCCGCTGGAGCGGGTGAAAGAAGCTTGTGACAAAGTGCTCACGGAGAACGGCGCGAAAGCCCTGCAGTACAGCCAGACGGAAGGTTACGCGCCCCTGCGAGAGGTCATCGCCTGCAATGTCTCCCGTTATGGAATCAAAGTCAGCGCCGATAACGTGCTCATTACCACCGGCTCCCAGCAAGCGCTCGACATCATCGGCCGCATCTTCATCAATCGCGGCGACCGCGTCCTGACTGAATCACCGACCTATCTGGGCGCTTTGCAGGCCTGGAACGCTTACGGTGCGGTCTACGAGACTGTGATTTCGGATGATGATGGGCTTTGCACCGACGATCTGGCCAAGGTCATTGGCAGCCACATCAAGTTCATGTACGTGCTACCCAACTTCCAGAACCCGGCCGGCGTCACCATCTCCCTCGAACGCCGCCAGAAACTGGTGGAACTCGCGGACCGCTACTGCGTCCCGATTGTTGAAGATGACCCGTATGGGCAGCTGCGCTTTGAAGGCGAGCACCTCCCGCCCGTAGTGGTGATGGATGACTCCTTGCGCGATAAAGCCAACCTCACCTACCGGGGCAATGTCATCTACACCAGCACGGTATCGAAAATTCTGGCGCCTGGTCTGCGCATTGGCTGGGTCATCGCGCCCAACGAGGTCATCAAGAAAATGGTGCAGGCCAAGCAAGGCGCAGACTTGCAGTGCTCCACCTTTGACCAATACGTGGCCTACGAGCTGCTACAAGGCGAGTGGATGAAAGACCACATTCTGACCCTGCGAACGGTATACAAGGAACGGCGTGACGCGATGCTGCAGGCCTTTGAGGACTTTATGCCGGAAGGCACCACCTGGACCCGGCCTCAGGGCGGTTTGTTCCTGTGGCTGCGCCTGCCAGAAGGCTGCAACGCCACCCAGCTCTTCCCCATCGCGGTGGAAGAAAAAGTAGCCTACGTCCCGGGTGAGCCTTTCTTCCCCAACGGCGGCCCGTTGAACACCATGCGGCTGAACTTTTCTGCCTGCAATCCGGAAACGATTCGCACCGGCGTGGAACGCCTTGCGCGTATGGTCCGGCGCTGTATTTAGCCGATTCTGATAAAAACTACGCCCCAGTCTGCTGGATTGGGGCGTTTTCTTTTTGCTGGCAAAGCGTCTGTAAAAGCTTAGGAACAGACGAGCTATTTTTTCCACAACGAGAATTCGGTCAGGATAGACCCGCCGATGAATTCGCGCAAAATGGAGTTGCCTGGAACGTATTCAGAGCCAGTCGGCAGGAACCATTCCAGAAACTTGAGCAGGCGCTTGGCTTCTATGTATTCCGGCGTGCCGAAAGGCACCTGGCGCAGCAGCGGCTCCACCAGCGGTTTGAGGGTGGTCAGTTCATACGCCAGCGCGGAGTTGAAAATCGCGTCGGCATGCTCCTGATATGGGAAGATGTGAACCTTCTCACCCTGCCGCACAGACTCCCAGCGCCGGATGGTGTCGAGCGCGGAATAGCCGCGGTCGCGCGCGTCGCGCAAGATGCGCCGCAGCATGCGCGTATCGGTGGTGGAAATGCGATTATGCCGGTCCAGGTTTAGCTGCGTCAGGCACGAAACGTAAATGCGGAAGGTGTTCTCGCGGCTGAGGTTCGGCATCAAGCCCGGATTTAGGCCGTGAATACCCTCAAGGATGATAATATCGCCTTTGTTCAGCTTGGCGCGTTCTCCTTCCAGGCTGCGGCCGCGGATGAAATCGAACTTTGGCAGCTGCACTTCTTTTCCGGCCACCAGGTCGCGCACATCCGCGTACAAGCGTTTAAGGTCCATTGCCTGTAAAGACTCGAAGTCCGGCTTGCCGTCCTTCCCAAGCGGGGTTTTTTCGCGGTCCACAAAGAAGTTATCCATCTCCATCGCGAAGGGTGTGATGCCGCGCGCGAGCAGCTGGATGCTAAGGCGCTTGGAAAAAGTCGTCTTGCCTGAGGAAGAAGGCCCGGCAATCAGGATAACGCCGATGCTGTCCTTGCGCTTGTCGATGGCTTCCGCGATTTCGGAAATCTGCATTTCGTGCAAGGCCTCAGAAACGAGGATAACCTCATCGATGTGCCCCGCCTTGATGGTATCGTTGAGGGCGCCAACAGACGGGATGCCGAGCTTTTTCAGCAAGTCGCCGTAATCCCTAAAAGTCTTCAGCAAGGTTGGGTAGCTGGTCATTGGCAGCAGTTCGGAAGGAGCATGCCGGCGCGGGAAGCGCAGAATAAAAGCACCGTTTAGCATCTCCAGCCCAAACCACTTGAGATAACCTGATGAAGGCACCATATAGCCGTGGTGGTAATCCCGGGTTTCGCCCACGCGGTAGAGCACCAGGTCGTTGCGTTTGCGGTACCTGAGCAAGCGCACCTTATCGTCCTCACCAGCGCTAATAAAGTAATCAATCGCTTCCTGCAGGGGGACAGTTTCGCGCACAAAAGCAACATCCTGGCTCACGAGGTCTCGCATGGCAGCTTCCAGCCTGTTCAAGTCCGCCTTCGAGAATTCCGGCAAGCCTTCCACCTGGCAGAAATACCCGCCGGAGGAAACCGAATGGTCAATTGTCAGCACGCCGCCCGGGAAGCACTGCTTGAACGCGGCTTCCATGAGAAACGTGAGTGAGCGCCGGTAGATGCGCGCGCCGTCGGCATCGCTGAGAGTAAGCGGCGTGACGACCGCGTCCCTGGAAATCGGAAAAGTCAGCTCACGCAGATTGCCGTCGACGATCGCGCCGATAATCATCGCCTCCTGCGCGTTTTCGATTGCGCGCATAAATTCCCGCAGCTCAGCGCCGCGTCTGCCTGTGATAACACGACCATCAGGCAGGTTTAGCTCAACTGTCTCCCGCGCTTTTTCTGAAAGGTAAAATTCATCCTGTTTCATCTGATACTCCACCAAAGGTCTGCCGCCGGGCAGGTTCGCCTTTTTCTTCTTACTTATGATTGTCTTGTTAATTTTGGGCTGCCGCCGGGCATTACCTGTCTGCGCGCATCCACTTCAAAAGGAAAGTTCCTAGCAAAACCTCATGTCATTGTAATTGCAGTTCAATGCTTGCCAGCGGCTGGTGAGGGAGCGAAACTGCAGCGCGTGCCCTGCCAGCGTGTTCCCCAGACGCGCGGTGAGAATTCAAGGTTGGCTCAAGCGCACGATGAAGGTTTGCCCGCCGTTCAACACAGGCGCGACCAAGAAATCCTGCAGAGAACCATCCGCTCCGAAGCTGATTTCATCGAATAACGGTTCTCCCCACAGGGTTTCAACCTGGTAAGTACCCGAGAGCGGGCTGCCTTCCAACGCGATGGTGCAATTTTCAGAGCTGGGGATGCCCGTGCTGGCAAGCGTCAGCAGGATGTCATCGCCTTCCTGCCGTAAAATCGCGTAGACTCGCCTGCAGTTGGATGTGAGCGGCAGGTAGCTGCCGCTGCGCAGCGCCGGGTGCTGGTTGCGCAGCTGAATCAAGCCTTTGTACCAGTTCAGCAGGGATTCCGGGTTGGACTCCAGGATTTCGAC
>JAAZPN010000277.1 GCA_012797215.1 Chloroflexota bacterium
TCGCCGCGTCGCTGCGCTCCTCGCGATGACGATCTTGCGTCATTGCGAACCGTTTTGCCATGGTATGACCACCTAATGACAGCGATATGCAAGGCAAAATGGTGTGGCAATCCGCCTGTCTTTCTCCGGCGATTCTATATCGCCAAGCTGAGCGAGATGACGAACTTAAAGGCAGACCTTGTGCCCGTTGGGTATCGCCGCTCCGTCCAGTTCTGCAGCGGGTATAATCCAAGAGGGCACGCTTGCTGTTTCAGCTATGGCAGGCTGCCGGCATTCATTACACAGGAGTACAGTATGCAATTAGGCATCATTGGCCTGCCGCAATCAGGCAAAACAACCCTTTACAAAGCGCTGACCCGCGCCGATATCCCCACTGATATCTCCTCCGGTCAGATGGAAGTCCATACCGCAGTCGTGGATGTTCCCGACCCGCGCGTGGACCAGCTCTGCGCAATTTACCACCCCAAGAAGATCGTGCGCGCCAAGGTGACCTATGCCGACATTGCCGGACTGGACGGCAGCGCGGGGAAAAATGGCCTTTCAGGAGCGCTTTCCAACATGCTCTCCCAGATGGACGGCTTTTTGCACGTCGTGCGGCAGTTCGAAAACCCCAGCGTGCCGCATCAAGCGGGCAGCGTGGACCCTATCCGGGATATCCAGACCATGGATACCGAATTTGTGCTTAACGACCTGGTGATGGTGGAACGCCGCCTGGAACGTCTGCGCGAGGAGCACCGCCGCGGCGTAACCCGCGACCGGGCACTAATCCAGGAAGATATTGACCTGTTTGAGCGTCTGCAGGCTGTGCTCGAGCAGGAACTGCCGCTGCGGCATTATGCCTTCACGCCGGAAGAGGACAAACTCCTCTCCAGTTTTCAGTTCCTCAGCCGCAAGCCCCAGATCGTGGTTTTTAACCAATCCGAAGACCAGTCCCCGCTGGAATACCACAGCCCGCACCCGCACACCACCACGGTCAGCCTGCCAGCCAAGCTGGAAATGGACATCGCCGCGTTGGAACCGGAGGACGCCGCGATTTTTATGGCCGAGTACGGCATCACCGAACCCAGCCTTTCGCGCCTGATCCGCCTTTCATACGACCTGCTGGGGGTGCATTCGTTCTTCACCGCCGGGGATAAGGAGGTGCATGCCTGGACGCTGCGCAAGGGCTCCAACGCGCGCGAAGCCGCCGGTGTAATCCACTCGGACATGGAAAAAGGCTTCATTCGCGCCGAAATCATCTCATTCGAGGACATGATTACCTTCGGAGGCACCGCTGAAGCGAGAACCAAAGGGCGCTTGCGGGTGGAGGGCAAAACATACCTCATCCAGGATGGCGATATTATCGAAATTCGATTCAATATTTAGGCTTCAGGGCTTTGTAAATTTCCTTAAAAACAAACCAATATTGTTGTCAAATAAGTCGGTGACCAGAATCTCAGCCGGCGTTATTTGTTGTAAAAGCCCCAGGCCAGGTCCTCAAAACCGTCCAGATATGCTTCTGAATAATACTGCGCCAATTCTTGCTTGCCCTGCAAATGCACACCGAAAAACGCAATGGCAAACTGGGCCATTCTTTTTGCCTGGATTGAGTCGTATATCATCAAGTGTTCCTGACCCAAGAAGGTGACCATGCTCTTCTCCGGGCTGCCCAGGTGTTCGATAATGAACTTTCCTTCCGCAGGCTGGTAAGGGCTATCCAGCCCAGCCTGAATCATCAGTACAGCCTTATCCGCGAAACTCAACCCTTTTTCTCCAAGCAACCAGGCTCCATCCGGCGCCATAGGCATTACCGCCCGGATCCGGGGGTCCGTGATTGGCTGCCACAGGCCGTCCGCGCTCTTGGTGATCTCTGCGCCGATATCCTCCTCGATCCCCTTCCAATCCTCTGGTGGAACGCAATAGAATGACAGGTACCAACTTTCATAGGGCGGCTGCTGCTGCTGGGCTTGCTGGCACCACGCCAAATAAAACTCGGGGTCCACGCGGGCGCCGCTCAGTAACAGAGCATTGGTTCCGTCAAAGGAATACCCCATCGCGCCAACTTTTTCCGTATCCATCAGACCTTCCAGCCCTGCTGGCGGAGATTTTGCTAATTGGTTCAGGGCGAATAGATAATCCAGCGGTTGGTCAATAGACTCCTTGCCAAATTGCTGATAAACATCAATAGCGTTGATGCCGATGTAAACGAATCCATTTGACACCAAATCCGGCGCGAAAAAGAAACCTGCCTTGGTCGAGGAAATAATTACCGGGTAAGGCGCCTGGCTTGCGTTGGGCTTGGCGTCCGGCATTTCTGCTGGTCCTGTGTAACCGTTTGGCTTTTCAGCGGGGTACCAGATGGTGAGCACAACTTTGCGCCCGCCCCGGCTCTCATCGCTCAAGGCAATGTTGCGCCGGATGCCGACCGAATAGCTGCCCTGGATGGGAATTGGCAAGAGTTTGCTTTTGTCTAATTCTTCCGCGCCAGAAGAACTGGATTCAGTCGACGTTGGAGCAGCCTCAGGCTGACCTGGACTGCAGCTGGAACATATCAGACACACACAAATAAAAAGTATCCAGAAATAGGAACGCGCTTTCATTGGGAGCTCCTTGTTTTTATTAAATTGTGAACCTGGAAAAAAAGATTGGACATATAAAGTATACAGAAAAAATGCATGGAAATCAATAAACTAAACTTCTTCGTACTTATCTACTAAATTTCCCCACGATAGGGTTAGAAAAAAAGCAGCATATGCTGCTTTTTCGAGGATTCTTTTCGTAAGCTCCAGCCCGCGCTTTGTTATCTCACTGCCGGTCTGAACGCTCCAAAAGAGCGCGGAAGCTGTTCAAATCAACGCGCGCGGTCAGGTCAAAAGAAAGGGGTGTGACGCTTACCTTGCGTGCAATTTTCACAGCAAAAAGGTCGCTGTCCGGTTCGGGCGCGCCCTGGTCCAGCTTGACCACATAACTCATGTTGCGCGAACCCTGCGCTTTCCCGGGGTCTGCCGGCACCGGGTAAAAATAGCGTTCGCGCGATTGGCGCGTGATTACCCAGGGCGTTTCGGGCGTGGCGTCGTTGGGCACGTCCACCTTCAACACGCCGACGTCAAAGGGCATTTCGGTTTTAAGCAGCTTTTCCGCAAAGTAGCGCGTGAAATACCCCGCGACCGAAAAATCCACATCTGGCGAAAGGTTGAAATGCTGGCTGACCGGCGTTTCCAAAGACATTGCCAGCGCTGGGATGCCCAGCGTGGCGGCTTCCAGCGCCGCGCCGACCGTCCCGCTGATAGTGATGCCGGAGGCAACGTTTTCGCCGTAATTAATCCCGGAAACTACCAAGTCGGGTTTGAAGCCGAGCACTTCGTAATATCCGTGTAAAAATGCTTGCGCCGGGGACCCACCCACTGCGTAAACCTGCCACTCCTTGCCGTTTACCGTCATCGCGCGCGCTTCGACAATGCCGTCCGATTCGCGCGGGAGCGCGCGCCCCATAGAGGTTTGTTGGACGCGCGGGGCGACAACATGCACAAAACCCAAGGGAGCCAGGGCTTCGGCGGCTGCCCACAGGCCCGGGGAATTGATGCTGTCGTCATTGGTCAAGAGTATTTGCGTTTTTTCTTTTGTGTTCATCTCCGCCCTATTCTAACCCGGCGAGGCGCCTGTGGCAACAAAAAAGGTGTTTTTCAGCTAAGCAGCGCGCATTCTGTTAACCACAAGCTTCAGGGCGCGCTGCCCGCGGGGGCTTCACATTTTTTCGCGGTAATTCTTTAAAATCTCTTGCCCTGGCAACTTGATGGCCTTTGGTTCGCAAACGCTCTTGCAGAAGCAGCAGCCTACCAGGCACAGGAAAGGCTCGGCCACCCACACATGCCCGTTTTCGTCGCGCTCAAAAACCTCGCGGGCGCAGGTTTCCAGGCATGCGCCGCAGTCGTCGCACAGTTCCGGCGCGATAGCAGGAAACCAGGGGATTTGTTCGCGCGGGTAACCGCGCCAGGTGCCGTAATCCCGGGCTACAACAGCCTTCCCGCTGCCTTTCAGACGGAAAAAGCGGCTGTATTCCATGCAAAGCGTACCGGCATATTCAGGAACGGCGGGCGTTGGGATGAAATTATGCTTACGCACGCCGGAAATCAGGGCGTCTTTCAGCTTTTCTTCCGTGGGCAGCCAACCTTCGTCGTAAAGCTGCGCGAAAAGTTCTTCCAGACCCAGCAAGCCGGTAGGCAGCCCGCCAATATTCAGCATGCGGTAACTGAGCGCGGACATTAGCCTCCAGTGTTTGCGGCGCAGTCTTCCGCGGCAGATTTAAGGAAGCCCACCATCGCGGTCAGTCCATTGCTGCGCTGGGAGGATAAATGACGCCAGAAACCCAGCGTGTCGAACAGGCTCAGGTCAATATCCCCGAAAACCTCGGCTGGTTGGCCGTTCAGAAGTTCGTGCAGCAAAGCCGCCAGCCCCTTGACAATAAAAGAGTCGCTGTCCGTCTGGAAATATAAGCGACCCTCACGGCATTCCGTGGCGAACCAGACGCTGGATTGGCAGCCTTTTACGAGATGTTCATCGTCCTTAAGTTCTGCTGGCATATCAGGCAGGCTCTGCCCTTTTTCAATCAGGTAATCGTACTTTTCTTCCCAGTTTTCCAGCAGGCTGAATTCTGCACTAATTTGAGCGGCGATTTCGGCGGTGGTTTGCATAACTTTCACCTTTTCAACATTTTCATCACGCGTCTTATGCCGCGCGTCAGCGCGTCAATATCTTCACGGTTGTTATAAAGCGCCAGCGAGGCGCGCACAGTGCCTGAGATGGACAGCGCGTCCATGATGGGCTGCGTGCAGTGCTGCCCGGTGCGCACCGCGATACCGCTAGTATCCAGCAGCACGCCCATGTCGTAATGCTGTATGCCCGCCACATTAAAGGGCATGATGCTGGAGCGGCGGCGGGGCTTGCCGTAGAGGATTAACTCCGGAATCTCGCGCAGCTGAGCGATGCCGTAGGCCAGCAAATCATCCTCATAAGCCTGCAGCTCAGCTGGGTCAAATTGATTCAGGTAATCCACTGCCGCGCCGAGCCCGACCGCGCCTTCCACATTCGGGGTGCCGGCTTCAAATTTGAATGGAAGCTGGGCGAAAGTCACGCGCGTGCTGCTGACCTGGTCAATCATTTCCCCGCCAAAAAGGAAAGGCGGTATCTTTTCCAGCCAGCTTTCTTTGGCGTAAAGCACCCCAATGCCCATGGGGCCGTACATCTTGTGCCCGGAGAACGCGTAAAAATCGGCATCCAGGGCTTGTACGTCCCGCTCAGCAAGGTGCTGCACAGACTGCGCTGCATCCACCAGCACGGGCACGCCCGCCGCGTGGGCGATTGGGATAATTGTTTCCAGCGGATTGACTGTGCCAAGCGAGTTGGAAACCTGATTAAGCGCTAAAAGGCGGGTTTTTTCAGTAAACATGCCCCGCAGGACTTCGGGGTCAAGCTCGCCTTCCGGGGTGAAAGGCAGCACGCGAAAACGCGCGTCTTTGCGCTGGCACAACTGATACCAGGGCACGTAATTGCTGTGGTGCTCCAGCTGGCTGACAATAATCTCGTCGCCTGGTTGAACAAAGGCTTCGCCAAAGGAACTGGCCACCAGATTGATGGATTCCGTAGTTCCGCGCGTGAAGATTAGCTCGTGGGGATGGGCGGCATTGATAAAACGTGCCACTTTTTCGCGGGCGGCCTCGTACATATCCGTGGCGCGCACTGCCAGCGTGTGGCCGCCGCGGTGCACATTGCTGTTTACCAACGCGTAATAATCGCGTAACGCATCGATGACAACCTGCGGTTTTTGGGTGGTAGCCGCGTTGTCCAGATAAACCAACGGATGGTCGTTAATCCGGGTGGAGA
>JAAZPN010000278.1 GCA_012797215.1 Chloroflexota bacterium
CGGTTCGCAGGGTGCAGGCATTGGCCCACGAGCTGCAGTCCCCCGCGCCCATTGCGTTTGGCGCGGCGTAGTAAATTGTGCTTACCTGGGCCGCTGAAGGCTGAATTTGAAACGCTAATAGTGAAAGTAAAACAACCAGAACCGATGCAAGAATTTGTTTCCCAGAGAACTTACCACTCAGTGTACGCACAGCCGCCTCCTGTTAGTGAATCGTGAGATTTATATACGCAAATAATGGACTGACATTTAGTGTTATTCGCGCTGTTTTGGTACTTGAAAAGGATATGTCTAATTATATGTCGCTGTCCATTTTTATAGGGAGGAACTTTTACGATAGATTTTATGAAAACTCTCACAGACATGATAAAATTCATGTATTCCAAAGCAAGCCAATCTAATCAGGAGGGAATGACGCCAAAATTTCCTCTTAACCTATCAGCGTCTTCACCCATCTCGCGCAATTAGGCTATTGCTGAACTTCTTGTTAGTCTTTGTTTTCCGAGCTGCCGGCGCTGTCTGACTTTAACAATTTTTCTCAGTAATTCAGGAGGTTAACATGCTTTTCGAGGCCCGAAAAAAGTCCAAATCTCTCATTGTTCGCGTTTCTGTGGTTGTTCTTGCCTTCCTCTTTTGCATCAGCCTGATGAGCCCTGCGCCAGCAAAAGCGGCTTCGGGCTGGTTCTACACCGACAACCTCACCACTCCGCGCTATGCCTCGTCCAATGTGCTGCTGCCCGAAGGAAAAATGCTGGTGATTGGCGGCTTTGCTTATGGCGCGGCGATTGGGACCGTGGAGGCATATGATCCTTTCCTCAACGACTGGAATTTTTATCCCAATTTGCAAACCGTCCGTTACGCGCACACAGCAACGGTGCTTTTGAATGGGAAGGTGCTGGTGACCGGCGGTTACAACGCAGATAGGGTGAGCAGCTGCGAGCTCTTTGACCCGCAGATGAATATGTGGTCTTATGTCGCGAATCTGAATGTAGCGCGCGATTACCACACCGCCACCTTGCTGCTGGATGGCAGCGTGCTGGTTACGGGCGGTTATGGACCTAACAGCGGCGACGCCAGCACTGAGATTTATAACCCTCAGGAGGATACCTGGACCCTGGTTGAATCGCTGCATACCGGCCGCAGCGGCCACACCGCCACGCTCTTGCCGGACGGCAGGGTGTTGGTGGCTGGTGGTGAACTCTATCAGAGCGCTCTCACCAGCGCTGAGATTTACGATCCATTGGCTGAAACCTGGACGGAAGTTGGCGCGATGATTACCGCGCGCTCTTCTCATAGCGCGGTGCTTTTGCCAAATGGCATGGTGCTGGTGGCTGGCGGCGCATCAACTGGCAGCATTCCATTGGCGGATGCTGAGGTTTTTGACCCTGCCACCAATCTTTGGACGAGCGTGCCGCCCCTGAACACCGCGCGCTTCGTGCACAGCGCCACGCTGCTTCCCAATGGCAAAGTGCTGGTGACCGGAGGTTACGCGAATGGGGAGGGATTAAGCTCCACTGAGATTTATGATTACAGAGAAGAACCGCTTGGAAGCTGGACAGTCGGACCCTCCTTGGATACAGCCCGCTTTCAGCAGGCGACCGCGCTGCTCCCTGACGGCCGCGTCATAGTAGCTGGCGGATACAATGGCGGCGCGCTCGTGAGTTCCGAAATTCTTGACCTGAGCGAAGGAGATTGGCACGCGGGAAGCCCATTGCTTGTTCCCCGGGTGGGTTCCAACGCCACGCTGCTCGTCAATGGAAAAGTGCTCATTGTCAGCGGGGACAATTATGAACCAAGCATCACCGCTGAGCTATTTGACCCATTATCTGAAAGCTCAGCGTTTGCCGCAGCTCCGACATCCAACCGCATGCGGCCCACGCTCACGCTGCTGGTTGGAGGAGATGTGCTATACGCGGGAGGAATGGTGGCGGAAAGTGAAATTTACAACCCCGCTAAGAACCAATGGAAAACTGTAGGGTCCCTCAACCAATCGCGCTGGGAATCCAATGCCACCCTCCTTGCGGACGGACGGGTATTGATGACCGGCGGTGTGGATTCTACGGATAATTCAATCCTTGCCAGTACGGAGATTTACGATCCATTGGCTGAAACCTGGACGCTTGCCGCCTCCATGAACATCACCCGCCGAAGTCATTCAAGCACCCTTCTGCCCGATGGACGGGTGTTGGTTGCCGGAGGTTACACGGGTGATGATGTTACGAACAGCGCTGAAATCTATGACCCGGTCGCGAATACCTGGACTATAGTCGCTGGTATGAACGTCGATCGGCAATTGCACACAGCCACCCTGCTGCGGGACGGCCGCGTGCTGGTGGCAGGCGGCGCGGGGAATGGAGGAATCGCAATCCCGCAAGCAGACATATACAACCCCTGGACCGACAGCTGGACTGCGACAGGTTCGCTCAGCGCGCCGCGATTCTACGCGAGCGCCGAGCTGCTGAGTGACGGCAAGGTGTTGGTTGCCGGCGGCGCTAACGGATGGTCAATTGGAAATATACTGGCAAGCGTTGAAGTTTACAATCCCTTAACCGGCATCTGGACCACAATCGCCCCCATGACTGCCCCGCATGCCTCCCATACCAGCACTTTTCTCCTCGACGGTCGAATTCTTATAGCCGGCGGGTATAACGAAGAGTGGGCACCTTCATCAGACACCCAAATCTACGATCCGGGCTTAGATTATGACGAGGCGTGGCAGCCATTCATTATCTCAGGCTCCGAACTGGCGGAGGGTGGCAGCTTGACTCTGACCGGAACCGGCTTCCGCGGCTATCAATACAGCGAAGCGGCGGGCAGCGGCACCTACAGCACGCCCACTAACCTGCCTGTGGTGCAACTGCGCCGGCTGGATAACGGCCTGACCATGTGGGTGCGGGCTTCCGAATTCAGTGAAAGCAGCTACGTTTCCTCGACGCTGTGGGGTTTGCAGAAAGGCCCGCTGCTGGTCACAGTTATTGTGAACGGCATCCCCTCCGAAGCGCGCCTAATCAACTCCGGGGATATGCTGCTGCGCTTGTATATCCCTGCCCTGATGAAGTAATCCGGGCATTCCCTGGGGAGCCAGCGTGCTGGCTCCCCTTTTTTGTTGTCTTGTTAAATCAAGAAACCGCTAAAGCTCAGCCTTAACGCACGACAATCGGCAAGAATACCGGGAAAACGCGCGGGTCGAGAAAAGCCGCGTAGCCCACAAGTAGAATCTCGTCTGTAGCGCTTACTTTGTGCCAGGTAATATTGGTGGGATTTACGCTCGTCGGGGCGTCCTCCCCGTAGTAATCCACGTAGACCAGCGGGGCAGGGTAATTCAACACGATGGTGTAATCGATCGGGTATCCGTTGTAGTTCCCAGCCCAGCCCAACCAGATTTCACCGCCGTAGTAATCATCAGCCGGCAGCACCAGGGTAAAATCGATGTCCACGGCTGTTATGCCTGTGCTGCATGAACAGTCCAGGCGCAGTAAGTCGACGTCCCATGTACAAACTGTGCCGGGGCTGCCAAGGTAACTCAGGTTTTGCAGGTAAGGCCCATACATGCTGCTGAGGACGTAATGGAAATGTGTCCCCAGGCTGCCAGTATAAGCCTCGTGAACATGCGTGCTCATAGTCTCAAAAGGCGTATATGGAGCCACATGAAGGGTGGAAACAATCCAGACCTCCGTCTCCATCGTTTCCACCTGGCTTGGTTTAGCCGCAGCAGGTTGAGACAGGCTCAATAACGCGAACAAAACGAAAACGGTACAGCAAAACTTGCGCATCTTCCCTCCTTTTAAAAACACGACGAAACAGTCAAACCAGTTAAGTGAGCAGCTTTCTCATGGTATACCGTCCGCGGCTGAGGGTGTACCCCAAAACGCGGTCAATCGCGAGCATTGGTTCATTCGCGGCGTTGTGGTGTGTGCGCACTTCGCGCGCCCCAATCACATCCCGGGCAAAGCGCAGCGCCAGCACCTTCACCGCGGTGCCCAGCCTTTTGCCGCGGTATCGTTCATCCACGCCGGTAAAGAGGTTGTAGGCATAGTCCACACCCGTAAAGCGGGTTATCGCGCTCATGGCCGCCCAATTGCCAGTCGTGCTGTCGATGACCACCATCTGACCGGCTGGGATATACCAATCAGCGCCACAGACGCTGCGCTGAAAATCCTCAAAAGAATCCCAGGAATGCTCCCCACTGGCGCCCATAGTCTGGCTGGAAGTTGTGTCATTCAGCGCGTAGAGCTTACGCTGTGCTTCCTCGGTATTCCCAAGCGCTTCCATGCTGGTAAATACAAAACCAGCGTCTTTCAGATTGTCAATCAGCGCGTCATAAGCGGGTTTATCAAAGCTGGTCAGGTCCAGGCTCATTCCCAGCTGGTGGTATTTTTCCACAAAGCCCCAACGGCGGGCAAAAGCCACGCCTGGCTGGCAGTCATCCATCACCGACGCTTCGATTTCCTGAAGCTCCGCGGCACGGACAGCCTGTTCCGCGTCCTGGAAGAGCAGGCTGCCCACACCCTGCCGCCTGAACTCCGGCGGCACCAGCAGGTAGATGTACGCCTTGGCGGCGTAAAGCCTGCTCTTCGTTACCCATGTGAAACCGAGCAAGCGCCCAGCGGGATCTTCAGCCGCCTTGAGATGCAGGATGATGTCCTTATCCCGGGTGTATTCCTCGCGCAGGCTCTCCGCGCTAGAAGTTTCGTCCATTTCACTGATAAAAAGCGCCGCCATTTCCGGAAAATGATGCTCGATATCTTGGTCTTGGAGGATGAAATTTTCCATAATGTTGGCTCCTGAGTGGTGGACATTCGCAGGGTTTTGCAAAACCTTAAGGTTTTTTACACAAAGGGAGCAAGCGCAGCCAGAGCCGCCTTATCTCTCTTTTTCGATCGAGTTATCGATTATTTAATTTTCTATGGGTCTGATAGTTAAAATTATAGTCAGAAAAGCGCTGAAATCAAAGCCTTTTTCGGCTGTTGACCTCACATTGGCGGACACGAGAGGAACTGACTCAGCTTACCCGGGGAGGGGCAGGCGGCGCTTGAGCTTACTTACCTGTTGGGTCTTTGCCTGCTTAGCGGTAGCCTTCCGCCTGCAGGTTAAAGAGGTGCGCGTACGGACCGCCCTGCTGCATCAGTTCCGCGTGGCTCCCAACTTCGCGAATGCGTCCTTCGGTGAGCACCACGATGCGGTCCGCCATCCTCACGGTGGAAAAGCGGTGCGAAATCAGGACGGCAATCCGGCCGTGCATCAACTCCCGGAAGCGTTTGTAGATTTCATATTCGGCTTCCGCGTCCAGGGCGGAGGTTGGCTCATCCAAAATCAGCACTTCCGCGTTGCGCATGAACGCGCGCGCCAGGGCAATTTTCTGCCACTGTCCCCCCGAAAGCTCCAGCCCCTTTTCCCAACGCCGGCCCAAAATCGTCTCATAGCCGTTGGGCAATTCCTCAACCACCTTATCCGCGCCGCCCCGCTCGGCTGCTTCGCGCACTTTTTCGAGGTTTTCGATTTCATCAATCTGGCCAAAACCAATATTCTCCCGCACGCTGAACTGATAACGCGCGTAGTCCTGGAAAATTACGCCGAAGCGTTGGTACAGGCTTGCCAGATCAAATTCGCGCAGGTCGCGTCCATCCAGGAAAATCGCGCCCTCAGTTGGGTCATACAGGCGGGTCAGCAGTTTCACCAGCGTGGTTTTGCCCGCGCCGTTCAAGCCCACCAGTGCGATGCTTTCCCCGGGCGCGATCATCAGATTAATATCTTTAAGGACAAACACATCGGAACCCGGATACTTAAAGGACACATTGCGGAACTCGATGCCCTCTTTGATCGGGGCTGGCGCGAGGACGCCATCAACAGGATCGGCCAGCACCGGGGTGATTTTCAAGTAATTCAGCAGGTTGTCGAGATAGAGATTGTTTTCGTAAATGCTATTGAAGCTGCTCAGCAGCGAACTGATGGAATTCTGGGACTGACGGAAGATGGACAGGAACATGGTCATATCGCCCAGTGTGACTGCCTGGATGATGGTCCGGTAAATGACCCACACATAGCTGCCGTAATAAACCAAACTGGAAAGGATGCCCCATCCCAGGCCAGCCAACGTCCGTTTGCGCGCGACCGCCATATCCTCATTAAAGAAGCGTATGAACAGCTCGCGAAAACGCTTCAGCAGCGGTTCTCCAAGCCCAAAGAGCTTGATTTCCTTAAAAGTTTCATTGCCTGTCAAGAGCATCTCAAGGTAGCCCAGCAAGCGCATTTCGGGTGCCCTGCGGTAAATCATGCGATAAGACATCTCCGCGAATTGGGTTTCTGAAAGAAAGCTGGGAATCGCGGCGATAAAAACAATCAACGCAAGGAAGGGGCTGAAGCGCACCAATAACGCGATTATCGAAATCAGAGTGATGATCTGCTGCGCGATTTGCATAGTTGCGGTGACGATCGAAAGCGCCGCGCTGTCCGATTGACGGCGGGCATTTTGCAGCATGTCATAGAAGACTGGGTCCTCAAAGAATTGCAGGTCCAGGCTGATGGCTTTCTGGATGATCAGTGTATTCACGTGCGTGGTAAGCTGCATGCTCATCATGCGGTTGGAGAGCACCCGCGCCTGGTTTACCACCGCGTTCACCAAAACCAGCCCCAGCTCCAGCAGCACGATTGGAAGAACCTCGCGCATGCCTGCCTGCCAGCCCAGGTTAGCGTTCACTACCCCGAGGATTTTATCCACGATAAGTTTGCCGACCCAGGCTTGCGCCGCGGGCATCAGCGCCGCGATAGGCGTCAGCCCAAAGTTGAACAAGGCATTTTGCTTGCTGGCTTCCCAAACCAACTTAAAAGCGTTGGACGCGTTGCGCAGCGCAGTGAAAAAGTTCTTGATGCTGAAATGCCCATTGGAACCATCATTTTGCTGCTTGCTGGCGTTCGGGTATGGCGTTGGCGCGTGATCCCCTTTCATTGTTGCTTACCTCTGACAACTTTTTTTGGCATGATTAGAAACTTATTATACCGCCGTGACCCCAGCCAGCGCTGTTTTCGGCGTTTCAGGTAGTTTCGATTCACGGCCTTTTGCTGAAAACCAGTAAACATCGGATAAAATATATCTATGCAATGGGTAATAATCGGACTGGCAGCCTTTTTGTGCGGCTCCCTTCCTTTCTCAGTTTGGCTCTCCAGGCTATTCTATCGCCTGGACCCGCGCGATTATGGGAATGGCAACCCCGGCGCCTTTAACACCTTTCGCACAGGCAAAGCCTGGTTGGGGATACTGGTTTTGTTTTTGGATATCAG
>JAAZPN010000279.1 GCA_012797215.1 Chloroflexota bacterium
TCTTTCTTTGCGAGACTGTCAGCATGGGCAAGCTGCATCATCTCCGCGCGATTCAGTCAATCGACCCTGTGTAGCTGTTCTGCCCACGCGGGTGCGCATTCTTAAATCGCCTGTTAAGGTCGCCGAAAGGGCAACCTTATATTTTTACCACAACCCTGCTTTCTATGCAAGGGCTGAAGCGCTTTTCTTTTGTAGAGATTCCTTCGGCGCGCTCCGAAAAGCGCCCTCAGCAACCTTAAATCTTAATCTCGATATCCACGCCCGCGGGCAGGTTCAGCCGCATCAACATGTCGATGGTCTTGGAATCGGGTTCCAGAACGTCGATCAGGCGGTTGTGCGTCCGGATCTCAAAGTGCTCCTGCGAGTCTTTGTCAATGAAGGTGGAACGGCGAACGGTGTAGCGTTCGAGTTTGGTCGGCAGCGGGATCGGACCAAGCACTTTGGCGCCGCTGCGTTCCGCCGTTTCCACAATCCGTTTGGCGGACTGGTCGAGAATGCGGTGGTCGTATGCTTTCAAACGAATTCGAATTTTTTGTTTTGCCATAATCTTCCTAATCAATTCTTAGTGTGTTGCTCTCGATAATTCACCCGCGCCTTGGCGCTGATGCTAATCTTCATCTTTCACTGCGCGCCTGAACGGATTATGCTAATCCCAGGATCTTTTTGCGCATGCTTTCAGAGACCTGCGCGTAATGCTTGAATTCCATCGTAAAAACACCGCGGCCCTGGGTTGCGGAGCGCAGTTCCGTGGCGTACCCAAACATCTCCGAAAGCGGAATTTCCGCATGGATCATCTGGGCATTCCCAAACTGGGATTCCATTCCCAACACGTTGCCCACCCGCGCGTTCACCTGGCCAATCACATCGCCAGTATATTCTTCGGGAACCGTGATTTCTACTTTCATGATCGGCTCCAGCAGCACCGGACCGGCTTTTTCAGAAGCTTCGCGGAAGGCAAAGATGGCTGCCATGCGGAATGCCATCTCACTGGAGTCAACCTCGTGAAATGAACCATCCGTCAGGGAGACTTTGAAATCGGTCATCGGGAAACCAGCCAGCGGTCCGCTTTCGGCGGCTTCATTAATGCCTTTTTCGATGGCGGGGATATATTCCTTAGGGATTGTTCCGCCGCGTATCTGATTATCAAAGACGATGCCGCTGCCGTTTTCCAACGGCTCCAGGTTGATTACCACATGCCCATACTGACCATGACCGCCAGTTTGCTTGGTGTATTTGTAATTGACGTTCATCACTGGCTTGGTAACTGCTTCGCGGTAGGCGACCCGGGGTTTCCCGACGTTCGCCTGCACTCTGAACTCACGCAGCAGGCGGTCCACCAACACATCCAAATGCAGCTCTCCCATGCCGGAGATGACCGTCTGTCCGGTATTCTCATCCTGTCGGATTTTGAAGGTCGGGTCTTCTTCAGCCAGCTTGATTAGTGAATCAGACATTTTCTCCTGATCCGCCTTGGTCTTGGGTTCAATTGCCACAGAGATAACGGGTTCAGGGAAGCTGATGCTTTCCAAAACAACTGGCGCGGAGGAGTCACTCAGCGTATCCCCAGTGAAACTGAACTTTAACCCCAGGATCGCGCCTATATCGCCAGCTTCCAACTCTGCAATATCTTCCCGACGGTCAGCATACATGCGCAGCAGGCGGCCAACGCGTTCTTTTTTACCTTTGGAAGAATTGTAGACCGCTTCACCCTGTTTCACCTTGCCAGAATAGACCCGGATATAAGCCAAACGTCCCATGTACGGGTCAGTAACAATCTTGAAGACCAGCGCGGAAAGCGGTTGGGTAGGATCCGGGCTGCGCAAGACCAGGCTGTCGTCGCGTAAAAGCGTCGCTTTTACGGGCGGCACATCCAGCGGAGAAGGCAGATAATCTACCACAGCGTCCAACAAGGGCTGCACGCCTTTGTTGCGCAGGCTCGTCCCACAAAAGACAGGGGTCACGTTGGCGTTGAGCACGCCTTTGCGCAGCGCGGCTTTCAGTTCCGCCAGGCTGATAGTTTCACCTTCCAGGAATTTTTCAATCAGTGCGTCATCCAGTTCGGCAATCTTCTCCACCAGCGCGGCGCGCTTGCGCGCGGCTTTTTCGCGGTATTCCGCGGGGATTGCTTCCACGCGCGGTTCTTTGCCGCCCTCGTCGTCAAAGTAAACAGCTTCTTCTTCGAGCAAATTAATCACTCCGCAGAAAGCCGCTTCTTCGCCAATTGGAATCTGCATAGCCAGGGTGTTCGCGCCTAGTCGCTGCTGGATGCTTTCGATGGTGCGTCTGTAAGACGCGCCCGTGCGGTCCATTTTGTTCGCAAAACAGATGCGGGGAACCTGGTATCGGTCAGCCTGACGCCATACAGTTTCACTTTGAGGTTCCACGCCCTGCACGGCATCGAAAACGACCACGCCGCCATCCAGCACGCGCAATGAACGTTGGACCTCGGCAGTGAAATCAATATGCCCGGGGGTGTCAATCAGATTAACGCGGTAACCTTTCCATTCAGCAGTGACCGCGGCAGAAACAATCGTAATGCCGCGTTCGCGCTCCTGGGCCATCCAGTCGGTAACGGTAGTGCCGTCATCCACGTTGCCCAGCCGGTAAGTTTTGCCGGTATAGTAAAGAATCCGCTCGGTAGTGGTTGTTTTACCAGCGTCAATATGGGCAATGATGCCAATATTCCGATACTTCTCGAGCGGAAAATCTTCCATTAAAAACCTGAGTTTTTCAGTACCGCAAAATTACATGCGGAAGTGAGAGAACGCGCGATTGGCTTCCGCCATCTTGTGCGTTTCTTCCTTGCGGCGGATAGACGCGCCCTGATTTTCAGCGGCATCCATCAGTTCAGCGGCAAGTTTCTCAGAGTAGGATTTGCCAGAGCGCGCGCGGGAAGCGCTGATGATCCAGCGCATGGCCA